>NZ_JBKHUP010000115.1:0-21629 GCF_046565525.1 Coleofasciculus sp.
TGGCTAATCTCTACTCATCACAGGGAAGATATGATGAAGCCGAACTTTTATATCAGCAAGGTTTAGAGTTGAGAAAACGCCTGCTGGGGGATGACCATCCATACGTGGCTACCAGTCTGAATGATCTGGCTAATCTCTACTCATCACAGGGAAGATATGATGAAGCCGAACTTTTATATCAGCAAGGTTTAGAGTTGAGAAAAAACCTGCTGGGAGATAACCATCCTGATGTGGCCACCAGTCTGAATGATCTGGCTAATTTCTACTCATCACAGGGAAGGTATGGTGAAGCCGAACCTTTATATCAGCAAGGTTTAGAGTTGAGAAAAAACCTGCTGGGAGATAACCATCCTGATGTGGCAACCAGTCTGAATGATCTGGCTAATTTCTACTCATCACAGGGAAGGTATGGTGAAGCCGAACCTTTGTTGAAGCAAGCCTTAGAGTTGAGAAAACGCCTGCTGGGAGATGACCATCCGAAAACAATCACCGTCCGTGACAATTTGCAAAGAATGCGCGAACAATGGCATCAATAGGTTTTAATACCAAGTTGCAGTCTAAGGTAGAATCTGTCATGCTGAGCAGAACCCTTCACGACCTTCGAGGGCAGGCTCCGTGAAACGGAGTGACGCGAAGCATCTGTCCAGATTCCGACGCTCGTTCCGACGCTCGTTCCTCGCTACCGCTTCGCTAACGCTATAGCTGCGCTTCACGCTTCGCTCTCCAATGACATGATAGAACGCAACTCGGTATAAGGCGCTGATATAGCAAGCGCCATAGCGGTTAGGACACATCATTTATGTAGAGACGCGCCATTCATTATGTAGAGACGCGCCATGGCGCGTCTCTACAATGGTGCTTGCGTTCATTATAACACAACAACACCTGGACAAAATATCCAACAATGTCCAAAAGTGTCCAGCTTTTTAGTTACAGTTACTTCCCCTGTACTTAGGAACCATTATTCCGTACCCAAGAACCATCGCTCCGTACCCAAAAACCATCACTCCGTACCCAAAAACTGTGACACCGTACTTACGTCCCATCACTCCGTACCCAAGAACCATTGCTCCGTACTTACGTCCCATCACTCCGTACCAAAGAACCGTGACACCGTACTTAGAAACCGTTCTATTGTATCAACGTACCGTGACACCGTAATTCTGAACCATCAATTAAAATAGACAAATCAAATTATTGTTGGGGAGAACAATTGCCAGATGAGTAGCTATATGCCCCGCTCAGATGCTGACTTCAATAATTGGCAAGGGAACTTTATTGCCACATTAACTAATCATCTCACCGATTTAGGACTCACTGCCGAAGAAATTACATCCATTACCACCGCTCAAACGACCTGGACAACGGCTTACAATCACCATATTGCCGCTCAGTCTGCTGCCGAAAGTGCCCGTCAAGACAAAGACGATAGCGGCAAACAGTATAAATCTTTATTGCGTCAATTGGTTAATCAACTTCAGGTTAATCCTCAAATGACTGATGCCATGCGCCAAGGTTTAGGCATCACCGTCTCTAAATCAACATCCAGTAGCCTGGGCGAACCCACAACTCGTCCAATTCCTCGCATCGAATCAAAAGGACGCTATCAACTAGAAATTCATTTTGTAGACGAAACAACACCCACCCGCAAAGCTAAACCCAGTGGCATAATGGGTAGCGAAATTTGGGTGAAAATTGGTGATCCGCCGCCGACTGATCCGAAGGAATTAACCTTTGTGGCGTTAGATACAGCCACTCCTTATGTGATGGAATTTAAAGGTGAAGATGTGGGAAAAATCGCTTATTTTATGTTGCGCTGGGTGAATAGAAAAGGGGAATCGGGACCTTGGAGTCAAACTGTGAGTATGATGATTCCTGGGTGATGGGGAGAGGGGGAGATTGGGTGCGTAGGGGCTTGGTAACCAAGCCCGTACATTGTTAGGGTAACCAAGCCCGTACATTGTTAGGGTAACCAAGCCCGTACATTTTCAGGGTAACCAAGCCCGTACATTTTCAGGGTAACCAAGCCCCTACATTTTTAGAGTTCCCGATAAAATCGGTAAAATGAATAATTATCTTGAAACGGATAATCATCAATAACATGATGAATAATACCGCTATCAATTAACATTTGTCCGATGCTAACCGCCTCTTGTCGAGAACCCTGAATCCGCTGCGCTAACCATTCCACAGCTTCTGCACCAATGAAGCATTGCGGATAAAGATTTCCCCGATCGCGGCGGTCTTTTATTTCTACACCATCGGCACCCCGCATCGCTGCAACTAAAGCCTCAAGTTCTGTCTCGGTTAGGGTTTTGGCTGGAGTGATTGTCTGAGAAACTGCTCCGGATATCTCAGTCGCTACAGTGAGAGAGTCTTGCGGTTGAGAAATGGGAGTATGATTAGATTGATCACCATTAGTTGGCTCAATTGATCGAGTAGAAGATGTCGATGCATCCCGATATAATAACAGATTAAATATTTCTTCAAGTTGAGGCGATCGCAGATGCAAATCCCGCTGCGGAAAGGGAATCTCAATCGTATGATGGCGCAGACATGCCTCAATCCGGTAGTTGAGATCACTTTTGACTTTAAACTGTTTCTTGGGTTCTCCAGTCCACACCAGTAAATCAAAGTCCAGGGAACTCTCACCAAAGCCCTGAAACCATACCTGAGGCGGCGGTTGCAGCAGCACTTCGGGATGATTTTTGACGGCTTCGAGTAACGCGGATTGGACTTTATCGATATCTGATCCATACGCCACACCCACAGGAATCCGTAGCCGAGAAATCGGGTTCCCATGACTCCAATTAATCACCTCAGTCTCTAAAAAGCGGGAGTTGGGTACGATAATCGTAACTTGATCCAGAGTACAAATCTCCGTACTGCGTGCACCGATGCGTTCTACGGTTCCCAGTAATTCACCCACTTTGACAAAATCACCGATTTGGATGGGGCGTTCAAAGGTAATAATAATCCCACTAATAAAGTTATTGGCAATATTCTGGACGCCAAAACCAATCCCCACACCGAGAACACTGGCAAGAATGGTTAATGATCCAACATCTAAACCCCAAATTTGTAACAGTACAATGAATCCAAGAAAGGTGAGAATATACTGGGTGAGGATAGTAATCACCTCTTGCAATCTGGGTTCAGCCCCCGTGTGGGCTAAGACGTAGGATTTAAACAACTTGGTGAGAGAACTAACCGCAAACCACAAGCCAATGGTTAAGCCCAAAAGCAATAGCAATTCTAGGGCAGAATATTTACTACTGCCTAAGCTAATCACTGGCGCATTGAGAATGCCAAAAACCTTAGCGATAAAATCGAATAACTCATAGCGCCAAATCCGACTGGCGGGAAACAAATCAGTCACATAATAAGCGATCGCGATCCATAATCCGCCCTGTAACCCCAGTCGGGCAAGGCGTACCATGAATTGAGCCGGATCTTCCCAGGCGTGAAAGGAGGATGTAGGTTGTCCCAGCCATACCCTTAAGCGATGAGACGCCCATTTTCCTAGAAACAGTAAAGCAAGATGAATCGCGATCGCAATCAGTATTGCCCCAAAGACAAAGCCTAACGCCTGACGCACATAGACCGGCGATCGCTCAAATTGCGCTTGTACTAATGCCCTCTCCAGAATATCCTGCCAAATTCGGGCTTGCCGATAAGCGGTGAATTCTGGTAGCAAATCTCCGTCTGTCACGGTTAGCAGATGGTGTGAACCGGGCTGGGAAAGAATCGTTGTCCGTCCCTCCTCCTGATTCACTTCAATGCGGACAGGGTTAGGCGATTGCACCGCTTGCGCCAACGCTTCGTTGATCTGCCGAACACGATTTTCTGCTGTAAAGTTATTATTTAAACTTCTCACCTGTAATAAAACGCGACCGTCTAGCACCACAGGCGCTTTGTCATTGCGATTCGTTGGAGAAGTCTGAGCAAAGGTGGGAACTGGGTTGAGTGTCAGCAGCAGCGTCAGTAACGCCAACAGGATAAACCGCCAACGTTTTAGAGGAAGCCGGGGGAGCAGAGGGAGCAGAGGGAGCCGGGGGAGCATCTTACTCGCTACTAATACCCAATTTAAATGCATGACAGTTTAGCACCGGATAGTAGACATTACTAATTGAATAAATTTAATGCTTCGCCCCTGCGAATGGGGATTGGGCGAAGCATTTGCGTTGGGTTCTTGGCATAAAACCGAGACATCTGGGCGCAAATGCTTCGCCCCTACGAATGCCCTGCTAGAGGGCGATGTGGGCGAAGGTTGAGGACGCGATCGCTCTAAAATAGTGCTAGCCATCGCCCAAGCCCCAAATGTGGTTAAAAGTAGAACGCCCACCCCAATCGACCAAACCACCACTTTTTGTTGGGGGATAGACTTCATCGACGGCGTAAAGCTGGATACGTTGGGACTCTGGGCGGTGGCGTTCAGGTCATTGGTGTGGAGTAATGTTGCCGTCATCTTATAAGGACCCATCCGTAGGGTATCTTTAAACGAAATGGGTTGATTGGCTTGACGCAGCGGTCGCCCATTCAGAAAGGTACCGTTAGCACTGCGTTGATCGGTAACATAGATCTGGTTATTTTCCACCGTAATCAGGACGTGAAACCGCGAGATCTCTGGGTGGGCAAGTTCCAATCGAGACACCGACTCTCCCCCCCAATACTCTGGCATCTGGTCAAATTCTCGACCGATCGCGATCGGTGCGGTGAGTAGCGATCGCTTGACTTCTCCCATTTCTGGGTCTTCCCAGGTTAATTGAATATACATAGACTTGGTAGACCTCGAACACCTGCTATAGTAATGGTTCCCGTTTTTTTATAGATATTTTGGGCGAAACCGAAACCGCAACGCCTGCTGTTACGTCAAACGCTTTGGGTATTGGATTTAACGATTCGGCAAAAAAATCTGGACAAAGGTAACTATGATTGGGTCACTATCCAAATCATATCTTTAAAAATAATTACGATAATAGGTCAAGGATTCATTTTTCCTGTAAAGAGCGGTAGGGCATGAGCTTCAATCTTTTCCGTCGATTTCAATCCACGACTACGGATCAACCCCTCGGTGGACGCTATAAAATCGAGAGTCAACTGGGAATAGGCGGATTTGGTCAAACCTTTCTGGCGCAAGACCTACATTTACCCGGTCACCCCCAATGCGTGATTAAACAGCTTAAACCCAAAACCACTGACGCCGCTAGCCTAGAAACCGCTAGACGCCTGTTTGACACCGAAGCTCAAGTCCTCTATCAACTGGGTCATCATGACCAAATCCCCCGGCTGCTAGCACATTTTGAAGAAAATCAGGAATTTTATCTAGCACAAGAATTGATTCTTGGCAATCCCCTAACCCAGGAATTCAAAAAAGGTCAGCAATGGTTAGAATCTCAAACGATAGCCCTGTTGCAGGATATTCTCCACGTTTTAGCTTATGTGCATGAGCAAAATGTGATTCATCGCGATATTAAACCCTCTAACCTGATTCGCCGCCAACAGGATGGCAAAATTGTCTTGATTGACTTTGGTGCGGTTAAACAAGTCACCACCCAATTTAGCCATCCCCAATCTGGACAAACCAATTTAACCATTTCCATTGGTACCCAAGGCTATGTTCCCAAAGAACAGTTAGGTGGACAACCCCGGTTTAGTAGTGATGTGTATGCGGTAGGTATCTTAGGGATTCAAGCCTTAACCGGGACTCATCCCAGAGTGCTTCGGGAAAATCCGGAGACGGGAGAAATCCAGTGGCGGGATTTAGCACCTCATGTTAATCTCAACTTGGCAGAGATTCTGGATCAGATGATCCGGTATGATTTCCGCGATCGCTATCAAACCGCCACGGAAGCTCTGTTCGCCCTGCAAAGTCTATCCAGCGATATCCCATCCTCCGATACGACGCAACGATTACCCGATTCCTCAGACACCACAGCATCGGTTCCGGGACAAACCTCGACCCAGATTTGGACACCAACCGATTCTCCAACCCCATCCTCATCAGACACAAGTAGCACTCAGTTACCCGAAACCTGGCGTAATTCCCAACCCTCATCAGGGAGTTCGGTTCCCACAATCGTTACACCGGGTTCAACCCCTAAACGATGGCTGAATCTTTGGTGGGTTGTGGCAATTTTAGGCGTTATCGGGGGAACTGCTGGAGTTGCGACAACGCTGCTGATTCCCCAGCTTACCAGCCAAACGACGAATCAGACTCAGGAGTTAACCTCCAAGTCTGCGAACCCGGCGACTCAACCATCGCCAGCATCATCCCCTGAACCTTCCCCCACGGATGAGACACCAACGAATCCTAGTTCAGACTCAGACTCACCCACGTCTAAAAAGACTACCCCGGATACAGCAAAACCAGGTGAACCAACCTCTCCAGCTACTTCACCGGAAACAACTCCCACCCCTTCTCCTCAAAAGTCACCGATAGTTACTCAAAATTCGGCTACCCCAAAACCAACAACGCCGACGCCAAATCCCGTGGCGCAAAAGCCGACAAAAGTTCAGCCAACACCATCCCCTGTTCCATCGGCTTCTCCTGCGCCAAAACCCCAAGTGGATACAGCAACTGCACAAACCCATTGGCAACGCTGCTATGATTTAAACACCCAGCAGCGTCCAACTGAAGCGATTCAGGCGTGCGATCGCGCCTTGGCAATTAACCCTGATTATCCGGAAGCCTTGTGGAGTAAAGGCGCGGCGTTGGATCAATTAAGAAGACACCAAGAAGCATTAAACCTCTACGAAAAAGCCACAACCCTGAAGCCAGATTTTGCCGAAGCTTGGATTAATCAAGGTGTTGCTTTGATTTTATTAGGACAATCGGAGAAAGCGATTCCGGTTCTTGATCGCGCTATTCAGCTTAAACCTAATTCTGCCAACGCCTGGATTAACAAAGCCGAAGCCTATATGGAATTGGAACGGTTTGATGACGCGATCGCGTCTTTGAAAAAGGCGCTAGAAATTCAACCCAATAACGAATATGCTGCAACCATGTTAATCGCAGCCGAAGCGAAAAAATAAACGGTTTAGCATTTAAACCTTAATGTCAACAACAGCCAAACCGTTTATCCTATATAGCGCTATAACACCAAGGGAAATAATCCAGATTTAGACTCAAGTTCCGCTTGATCTTGTACTTGCAAGAAATCGCACAGAATCTTAGTCACTAAATCCACCGCGCCGACTCTATTTTTATAGACATCTAAATGAGCGTAGGGAATGGCTTCAAAGAGTAGGCGCTGTTGGGGGAATAGCACCCGATCAAAGTGCCAATTGGGAATATCGGTGATCCGAATGATCTGAATCTGTTTGCTGGGATTTGTATAGTAGCAGAGAATTCGATTGGTGTATTCAGTTGGTAAGGAATTAATCATGGGAAGTGATACCACAAGAAACAGGATAGAGGAAATAAAGTTATCGATGCGTTAACCCACAGTCAACCTGATCGAACTGTTCAGAATAAGTGGCAAAGGGGGAAATTGCCAAAGGACAAGTCTTCCATTTTCCTTTAACGGATACGCCTAGTTGTTGACAGTAACCTCCCCAACCTTTTTGAGGTTGATAGTGACCACAATGGCGACAGATTGATATTGAATAGTTGATGGTTTCCATGACATTACTTTATTAAACTGAGGTGATCAAAAAAGGTCTGCACGGATCAAAAAGGTGGTTTTAAACAGGATTCAAACAAAGTCGGATTGACAACTAATTGATTGAGCCAATAGCATGATCTGACAAATGGCAACTCATTCCCTCCTGAATATACGATTCCAGTTTTAAACGCATCTCCAAAGAATAATAAGCCAAGGTTTGCTTCTGAGGATGGTGTTGGTTGGATTGAACAGCTTGAACTTGAGGATCATTGGATAACTTGCACAAAACGTAGAACAATAAATCCTGGCGTAAGTTAGGATAGTCAAATAAAAGTTGGCAAAACTTTTCAGGATAAGTGTCTAAGGCATTGTCAATTTCTTCTTGAATGACCTTAAACAGGCTGTTTTTGAGGTCTACATTATTAGACATGGTTCTATTTACAAATCGATTAAGCTAGTTGGATTGAGGAATTATTACCATAGTTTATGGCAACTCAGTAAGGATAATTACTGAATCCATGAAAATATTGTTGGGGAAATAACTGAGTAGGTTTGGGGAAATCAAGTTAACTAGATTGAGTTTCGTGAAAACGCCTCAAACCTTTACAAAATACGAAAGACGTAGCTTGCGTCTCAAGGGCAGCGAGTTCCCCACCGTTAACTGTAATTGTTCCCGCCAACTTTAGGTTTGCTCAATTGTCAAGCTGGCTCATCGTCGCAAATAGTTAAATTTTTGGGATGAAATTGTTTGATGGTTACGCTCATGAGTTTGGCGCTTTCTTCAAGGATATCTTGTTGATAACCGTGCTGGGATGATTCAGCGTCTTGAACGGTATCAAAGGGACCAAAGTAGTAAATGCACCAGGGATGATCGGTAATGATTTCTAGCCAATAAGCTAATCCCAGTTTGGACAATATTTCTAAAGATATTTCTTTTTTTAAGTTCATTTCATGATCATCTCCTTCAATGCTATCGGACGGCTGTTGTAAGTACCTTGGCTTTCCCAGATACCCCAGATTTCCCTTACCCTAAAACTTATTCAGCAGCCCCTACTTGAGCGGTTTCGGTGACAAAATCCTCGATCATCTCGTGTAAGGCTTGAGTCATTTGCTGCACCGAGTCTTGAATCATCTGGAGATATTCTAACTGTTGAGCGTGGCTCAGGTGTTGTTGGGAGTCTTCCAGAAGTTTTAGGAAAATCTTGATCAGGAGCATTTGTTCTTCCAGCTCCTGGGATATTTTATAGGTAAACCCATACGTTAAGCGACTCATTTGGGCTTGGGGTGAGTCAGAAGAGCTTACCTGTTGTAAGATTTGCATTTTAGGAAAACCTACCTTATCACTTTTCAAATATTGAAAACTCGTGTTTTTTATATCTTATTTACAGACTACACGATCCCAATATTTAGTCAAGAGATTGTTATAGGTTGGTTTTTTAGTTTGTATGATTTAAATAAAAAATGTTTGCGTTCATTATGTTTGTGTGTTTTTTAAAAGTAGTTTTATTTTTTGAATACTACACTATACAACAAACACCTTATGTCAATCTAAAATGTGAGTCTATTGACCCTAATTTATAGGATAATAGACTCACAAAGTGTTAAGATTTGTTGTGAATATGTATTAGTTGGTATGATTTTGGGTGTTTTTTATCTATTACCTCAATATGTAGGGCAAAATGAGATCATCGCATTGAGGTTCATCGAGTACCAATTCAGTCATGCCAGTTAAGCCAGTTTAGGAGAACCCAATTTGATGTTGAGATGCACTTTGTCGCGTCCATTCAACATCAATAAAGAAATTATTGTATAAGTGCGTTACAGTTTTTTCAGAACCTCCCCAACAGGATGCCATCGCTGAATCGGTAGTTAAACAAGGGTGGAGGTGTGATATGGGTAAACGATCCCTTTCAGCAAATGCACAGGGCATTGTCCAAGCCAAAGAAGCGATGGCGCGGAAACAGTGGACTCATCAGGTACTGGCGAAAAAGGTTGGTGTTAAGACTCGCCTATCCATCAGTAAATTTTTCGCAGGTCATCCTGTTGAGCGACGGATTTTCATAGAGATTTGCGTGCAACTGGATTTATCCTGGCAAAAGTTGGCGATTCAGGTTCTGGACGAGAGGCTACTCCAACCCATCAATCCTGCGGAGAACCAGCCTGTTGACATCAACACCTTAGTGACGACTATTCGTTCCTGCTACCAGGATAAACTTGAGACTCAATCGAGTACTGTGCCGTTATGGGATTTGCCTAAACCGATTTCCTTAAAGGATATCTATATTGATGTGGAGGTTTGGCAGGATATCCCCAACCGACGCTGGCTTGACTTGGGGGATTGGCAACGACATTTTCAGGTGAATTGGGATAGGGGTTATGGACTGAATCCGGATGGAACCGCTCTGGAACGAGTGTTGGCAATGGCGGTATTGACAAGACAGAGGCACCTAATGATATGGGGGAAAACGGGAACGGGTAAAACCACATTTTTGCAGTATCTGACGACTCAGTGTCATCAAGGTCGATTTGCCCCGGATCAGGTGTCCATTTATATTGAATTAAGGGCGTTGGTGGAAGATGGCAATAGGCTGAGTTTACTGGATTATATCTGCCAAGAGCTTAGCGATTGTGGGGTTTCTAGGGAAACAGTGAAAACCTTACTCCAGGAGGGGAAACTCCTCATTTTGCTCGATGGCTGGGATGAGGTAGCCCCCTCTCGGCGTTTTTCCCTGTTCAACAAACTGCGATGGTTCTGTCAGCGCTACTATAATAATCGATTTGTGATCACCTGTCGGACTGGGGCTGAGTTGTATCGGTTTGGCAGATTTACGGAGGTGGAACTTGCCGATTGGACACCCACTCAAATCCGTGAGTTTTCCCAGAAGTACTTTGTGGCGGTGGCGGGTGCGAATTGGGAGAAGGGGTTAGGGAAAGCGGCTGAGTTTATTACCCAACTCGACTATCCAGAAAACCGGGCGATTAAGGACATGGCGAAAACGCCTCTATTACTCAGTTTCATCTGTCATGTCTTCCACTCCCAATCCCGTTTTCCTCGCCAACAGGCTAGACTGGTTCACGAAGGATTGGAGATTCTGCTGCACAAATGGGATTATTCCAAAGGAGTTGAGCGAGATTCCCTTGAGCAACCGTTGTCTGTGGTGAATCGGTGGCAATTGTTGGATCAAGTGGCTTCAGTGACGTTGACTCAACAGAAGTATTGTTTTAGCCAATCTCAGGTAGAACATTATATTGGTGAGTATCTGCAAACCCTGCCGGATTATCAAGACGTTAATCCTGTCAGCTTACAGATACAGAGTCAAGGGATTGTGAAAGCCATTGAATGTGATCATGGAGTATGGGTGGAGCGATCGCGGCGACTTTATTCCTTTGCGAATTTAAGTGTTCAGCAATACCTCACCGCTAGGGAGTTTACCACAAAACTGGCTCAGCACCCGGAGGCGATCGCGGAATTAGTCACCCACCTCACTGAACAATCTTGGCGGCAGGTTTTTCCATTCACCGCCGCCCTCTTGCGCCACCCGGAACGATTAATCCAGGGAATAAAGCAAAGGGTGGATCAGGTATTAATATCGGATCAACGATTAGTGCAGTTCCTTAACTGGATAGACCATCGCTCCAAATCTAGCCCATTATCCCACAAGCCAGCCGCCGTGCGTGGCTTTAATTTTGCCCTGGCTGTAATTTTGGATCAAGCGTTAGCCCAGACACTCAATTCCTATCTGCTTGATCAACCCCTAGAACCGTCACCGTTACAGCAATTACCCTCCTGCTTGTCTTTAGCCCAAACGTTAGACGCCAACTTTACAGTACTGGAAGCCTTAGCGTTTAAGGCGGAGGATTATTTGCCCCCGGCGTCTTTGCCTGTGCCGTTATACCGGGCGTTAATCCTGAATGCCACCTTGAAGTATAGTCTCGCATTTAACCTAGCGGTTGATCCTGAGCATCTGAGTCAATTAGCGCGATCGCTAAAAACTTTACTCCATCCGGTGTTTCAGTTTCAATCTAATGGGAAGATGTTGAACTCGTGGTGGTTTAATCATCGTCACTCTTGGATAGAACAACTTCGCTTTTTCCTAGGACAACATGAACATGGGGAACATGATTGGCAGTTTAGCAGCAGCCAGAGGCAATCGCTGTGGGATTATTATGACGCCAATCAATTATTGGTGGATTGTCTAACCATCGCTGATGATCTCAATACTCAAGTGCAGCAACACATTGAGGACGAGTTATTTGTGTATCGGGAATAAGTTATTTGTCATTGTTAATCGCAGCCGAGGCGAAAAAATGAAAACTCTATTCTATTATTTGTCTATTTAGCGACACAAACCGAACCTTGAACAATCCGATCCGTGGGTTACACGGGCTTTTACAGTTAATCCTTTAAATCCAGGAACAACAAAACGTAAATGGTGTTGTAATTCATCGAATAGTGGGCGGTGTTCAGTCAGGAAATAGTGCAAGACTGAACTAAGATTTCCCCCATCTTCCCGCAGGACAGGTTCTTGCTCAATCGGCACAGATTTGCTAATGCATTTAAATATTATAAGAGTTGATCGGAATTTTGGGTATCCAAGCCAAGGCACTGGTAGTCGCTTTTGCTTCAGATAAACAGAGCGATCGCGCAATTGGATAAACTAGATCTACTTGTATATAGACACCAGCATTGATTAGAGTACCTGCAAGTCTGGGCAAGATACCAACCTGCCTGAAAACTAGCACTATCTGGTGGCAAGTCTATCAAGACAATTGGATAATAGTTTTAGTCCATTGTAAGGGACAGTAGCTTTGTGACAGAACTTTGAAATCCTTATCTGGTAGTGGGGCTTACTGACAAAGGTAAAATATCTCCGTTAAAATGATTGAAATAATCGCCTAATAATCCCTACTCTAGCCCAGATATAAATGATTAACCTAAAAGAGGAAGACCGGAGACAATTAATTGCACTCCTCAAAGACATTCCCGAACTCAGTAACGAGCGATCGCGTCGGCAATTCTTGGCGGAGGCGGGTTTGACTCCATTTGTGTCAATGCTGAATCTGTGCTGAAGCTATCCTCCAGCGTTGCTATATTCTTGAAGAGGCATTGGGCGATCAATATAGTCTCAGAATAACACTCAATAGTCTAGGCTTGGTATTCCAAAAACAAGGACGGTTTGATGAAGCCATCCAAGCTTTCCAACGTCAGATTGAGATCAGCCAAACTTTCAATGACCAAAAATCATTGGTAATTGGACTCAATTGCTTAGGTAGAGTATTCCAACAGCAAGGACGGTTTGATGAAGCTATCGAAGCTTTCCAACGTCAGATTAAGATCAGCCAAACTCTCAATGACCAAAAATCCTTGGCAATTGGACTTAACTGCTTAGGTGGAGTATTCCAACAGCAAGGACGGTTTGATGAAGCCATCCAAGCTTTCCAACGTTGGATTGAGATCAGTAAAACTCTCGATGATCAACGCTCATTGGCAATAGGATTCAACTGCTTGGGTAGAGTATTCCAACAGCAAGGACGGCTTGATGAAGCTATCCAAGCTTTCCAACAGGTAGTTGAAATCAGCCAAACTCTCAATGACCAACGCCAAATCGCAATTGGATCTAATTGCTTGAACGAAGTACTTCAGCAGCTAGGGCGAGTTTAGCCGTTTAATTTGGGTATTTACCGATAACCTCAAAGGCAAAACCCGCCCTTCCTCATCTATCTGATACTGTCCCTCTCCTGAAATCTTGCCACACAAATAATAAATCCCACGTTACCGTGAGGTGGGCAAACGTCACAAACGATAACATCAGCATTTTCAAGTTGATAACGTTTGCCCACCCTACAGGATAAAAGCTACTAACTTCAGCAATAACCAGCGATAATGAACAGAGCGATCGCGTATTTGGATAAACTAGATCTAGTTGTACATAGACACCAGCATGGGTCGGAGTATCTCTATGTCTTTGCAAGAGATCAAAGAACAGGTTAACCAATTATCTGTAATCGATCGCCTCGCCCTGATCAGTGCGATCATTCAATCCCTGGAAGATAGCAGCCTACAGGAAAACTGGTACTATCTGGTAGCACGTCCCCATCCGTGGCGACGCCAACTTTACATAAAAGGACGCAAACTCCTGGCTTCAACAGTTTGGCAAGATAAGATTGTCAATGAAATGACGCTAGAACAAGCCGCAGAAAATTGGGATTTGCCTCTAGCTGCAATCTATGAAGTGATCCATTACTGCGAAAGTCATCGGGATCTGATCAAGCTAGAAGCCGATGAGGAACGGTATCGTTTAGAAGAAAAAGGAGTTTCACTTGAGCCTACGACTACTCCTTGATGAAGATTCTCAAGCAAAATACTTGGTCAATTTACTTCAAAAAGTCGGTCATAATGTGCTGAGTGTGAATGAAGCAGATTTGATGGGTCAAGCGGATCTAAGGGTACTCAACTATGCTAGACAACAAAGGCGAGTGTTACTAACCCGTAACTGCGATGACTTTCAGGAACTTCATCAAGCTAATCCCGTGCATCCCGGTATCTTGGCAGTATTCCAAAATCCTGATATTGCCAAAAATATGAGTTATCAAGCCATTGTTCAGGCGATCGCGAACCTTGAACAAGCAGGCTATACTTTGGAAAATCAATTCATTGTTCTCAATCAATGGAACTACTGAATGGCTAAACCGAGAAAAATCCTGGCGATCGCAGATGAAAAAATTAACTCCAAGTTTAGAGTTTGTAGTCAGCGATGCCAGCGCTGATGGTACTAAAGTACCAACTACGAACCCAGTTTGATAACCTGCTTCTCACCGAGGACTTGGGTTCAGGGCTTCAGTTCATGACGCAAACGAACATAATAGTATAGTTAGCTCTATCACTGTCGCTCATCCCCAGTCACCATCGTGTCCCAGGTTGTTCTCGAAAACGTCTACAAAAGCTTTCCTAGTCGCAAGGAGGGGTCAACTGTCGCGCCTGTGACGACAGAACCCTTGCTCACACCTAGCGATGAAGCGCCACTGGTAGCCGTTGATTCATCCCCTCCCTCATCGGGAACCGCGAATGTTTTACGGCGAATTAATCTGAGAGTCCATGATGGCGAGTTTATGGTATTGGTGGGTCCTTCGGGTTGTGGCAAAAGTACCCTGCTGCGGGTAATTGCGGGATTAGAGGAATTAACCGGCGGGAAAATTTGGGTGGGCGATCGCATGGTGAATGATTTGCCCCCAAAAGCCCGCAATATCGCCATGGTGTTTCAAAATTATGCCCTTTATCCGCACCTGAATGTCTATGATAATATTGCCTTTGGCTTACGGCGGACAACCCTGGGATTAGCCTACGAAAAGCCTACCACCGAGATGCCGCTTTGGGTCGAAAATGCCTTAATTGGGATGACGCGATCGCTCCCTAAAGGATGGCGTTATTTCTGCGATCGCGAACGGGCGATTGATGACCAAGTTCACTATGTCGCCAAACTCCTGCAAATTGAACCTCTGCTGAATCGACTCCCCAAACAGCTATCTGGGGGACAAAAGCAACGAGTCGCCTTAGGGCGCGCGATCGCCCGGAATCCCCAAGTTTTCCTCATGGATGAACCCCTCTCCAATCTCGACGCCAAACTCCGAGCCCAAACCCGCAGTCAAATTGTGCGCTTACAACGACAATTAGGCACCACCACCCTCTATGTTACTCACGATCAAACCGAAGCCATGACCATGGGCGATCGCATCGCAGTAATGAATCAGGGGGAAATTCAGCAAATCGCCCCTCCCCTAGAACTCTATAATCACCCCGCTAATCAGTTTGTCGCCGAATTTATCGGTTCACCCCCGATGAACTTTATTCCCGTTCAAATTAAAGCCCCCCTACTGATTCAGCATCGCCAATTTCGGCTCACGCTTCCAGATGTTTGGCAACCCTTTCTGCAAGAGTATGATGGACGTTCTTTAATCCTGGGAATTCGTCCCGAACATTTAACCGTAAGTGTTCCCGCCCCCAAAAACTTATCGGTAAACGTTGAACAAGTCGAAGCCTTGGGAAATGATACCTATTTATTAGCTAAACTAGATCGAAAAACTAGGTTACAAGCCAGAATTCCCGCTGATAATCTCGTCAAAGTTGGCGATCAACTGTGGTTATCCATTAACGCCGATAAAGTTCATTTTTTTGACGATAAAACGGGTAAAGCCATTCGGTCTAAGTAGCTGATTTTCACGGTATGTGGCGCAACGTGAGTGTAGAGACGTGCCATGACACCTCTGTAGGGGCGGGTTTCACTATTATCTTTTCGGTTGCACCCATATTCTTTTAAGGAGAGGTCATTATCCATTGTTCATTATCCATTGTCAATTTGTGAAGAATCATGAACACGATTCAAACGCAGCCGAAAATATTGACAATACAAATCGCACCGGGGACTCACTTCATTCCCTTGCAGATTCACCAATCCCATACTGTGCAACTTAAATCCTTGCATCGGTTCTAATTGTATGGGATAATCAGCCGTAACTACTTTCTTTAAGGCAGTAGCTAATTCAGGATGTTGGGATAAATTCCACATAAGTCGCCGCAAATGATCGCCATACAATCCAGCATCAGTTGGTGCTGTAGCCAACAGTTGAGCTAAAGTAATCTCTTGACGTGCGATCGCGTACAGCGCCAATCTTACTAAATAGGGATGACCCCCAACCATTGCCATTAATTGTTCCACCTGATTGGATTCCCAAGCTAATCCGTGACGTTGGGCTAAATCTTGGACTTGTTCGGCTGCAAATTCCGGTAAATCAATCGGTAATCCTACATTAAACGGAGACTGATTAATATCCATGGGAATATAGGCTTCCGTCGAATGCACCACGACTAATCGCAGTTTACGCCATATTTCCCGATTTTTCGCCTCTTCATGCCACGATCGCAATAAGCCAAAAAAATCAGCCGTGAGTTCAGGATAATGAAACACCCGATCCACTTCATCTAACCCTAACACCAAGGGTGTCGCAATCGTTGCTAATAAATACCGCTCAAAATAGGACTTACAACTCACCTTACTCCCAAAGGTTTTACTCCAATACTTATCCAAGCGATCGGGTAATTGCAGTTCTAGAGTAATCACTGCACAAAACCACTGCAAGAAACGATCTAAATCACTAAAAACACTACTATCCGCTAATTGAAAACTTAACGGAACTGTGGCATAATTAAGCTGAGTTCCCCGATGTAAAATACGTGCCATTAACGAAGTTTTACCCATTTGTCGCGGCGCTTTAATCCGGATTAAGGAACCCGGTTTAGCTACCGCTTCATAGCAGCGCTTTTCAACACCAGGGCGTTCCACATAAAACGCCGAGGCTAATTCGACTTGTCCTCGGGGTAATTCTGGTTCAGCGACGGGTTGAGGGGGATGATTGGGGGTTAGGGAATAGGGACTGGAAAACGTCGAGGATGTTTGATCGCCCTGTGTCGTGACGGTTGGTTGATCACTACAGAGCCAATCCTGGACTGAGTTTAACACAACAGGCGTATCCTCATGCGATCGCCACTCCTGCTGGGACACTCCTTTGAGATAACCGCGTAAGTCATGGTTGAGTAATGTCCAAGGGCAATTAATCCGAATGGCTAAAATAGCAGGTTTCCCCTCTGGATGTTGATCCCGCCGCCGTTTTACCCACTGCACCTCTTCCGTCATCATCTCACTAGACGCGGCTAGAGGGGACAATAAAAACACCACGCGATCGCAACGGTTTAATTCGGTATAAATTTGCTGCAATCCCTGGGTTGCCATGCGGCGACTAGCATTGGCAATGAAAACTTGACACCCTTGGGCAGTTAACGCCGTTTCTAATTGCGTAGCAAGGCTTTTATCGGGGTCATTTCCACAATGATAACTCAGGATAACCTGAGGCTGATTCGTCGCCGCCAGAGTATCCCCTGGGATTAAATGGGGTAAATTGTGAGCAATGGCAGTAATTAACTTAGAACGGTGAGATGATCCTTTATCTTCGTCATTGTTTAGGGCAAATATCTGACATATATTCTGGATATGTTTCCGCACTGTTCCTTGAGAGATACAGAGTTCCGCCGCAATTTCTCCATCATTCTTTCCGGCGACAAATTGCTGTAAAACTTCCTTTTGTCGCGGTGTGAGTTTGGTAAATGCGTTGGTGAACTCTTGCTGATCCATTATCCTGAGAAACAGTCATAAATAAATTGTAACGGCAGAATTATAACTCCTCACCCTTGAGGCTTTTCTTTTGTTGAACGTAGCTCTGAAAATCAGCGAGGGTCAATTCATCCAACCACTGGTGTCGCTCGACCGTGTAATCTCCATAGCCGACTTCCAATTGTTGCAGGAAGCGGAGCATTCCTACCACCCCTAAAGAGTCAACTAAAGCTTGATATCCTTGTTTTCTCAATTCAGCTAATTTCATTACTATCCTCCTGTAAAGTTGCCATCAACCAAATCACGGGATTTTCTACCGTTACGTTGATTGAATCTCTATAGTGTTGAGCTTTTCGCAGCAGCCTGTCATCGGTAGTCAGAAAAACATTAGCGCCCCCCGCTTCAGCAAAAGCCAGATGTAAGGCATCATAGAACTTAAAACCCAGTTCCATCAAGGTGGTGGCTCTCAAATCTTCTCACCCGCCCTTATTCATAAGTAGTCAGACAGTAGTCAGACAAAATTAAAGTTAACGGTTGAGATTAGGTAACTCTTAACAGGGAACAGTAAAGATTTGAGACTCCTTAGCATTTCTTAGTACAGTGTACAGAATTTATGTCCAGTTACTTAATTGTAGTTGTCTTTGTCGGCAGAGGACGGAGGAACAAAAGATTCCTCAAAGTCCCCCTTAAAAAGGGGGAGCTCTTATTTAGTCAGGGTTTTAACCTTAACTTGACACCAATGCCCGCCCCATCTTCCAGAGGCGCCATGACTCGTCTGGAACCTTTTAGCATTAAGACGGCAAATCTGTACTCCCCATCAAATAGCGATCGCACTCACGGGCAGCACCTCGACCTTCGTTGAATGCCCAAACCACCAAACTCTGACCTCGGCGACAGTCACCGGCGGCAAAGACACCGGGAATACTGGTGGCATACTTCCCATAATCGGCTTTTACATTACTCCGGGCGTCGCGTTCTAAGCCCAAGGCATCCAGCAGAGGTTGTTCGGGTCCGAGGAACCCCATCGCTAAGAGGACAAGCTGGGCGGGAATCACCTTTTCTGTACCTGGAACCGGACTGGGAATAAATCGACCTTGGTCGTTTTTCTGCCACTCGATTGTTACCGTATGCACCGCTTTCACATGTCCTTCCTCATCCCCCTCAAACTTGGTGGCGGTGGTGAGATAGAAACGGGGATCAGCGCCAAACTTTGCCGCCGCTTCTTCCTGCCCGTAATCCAGGCGATAAATCTTGGGCCACTCGGGCCAGGGGTTGTCGGAGGCGCGTTCTAGGGGCGGCTGGGGCATGATTTCCAGTTGCGCTAGACTCTTACACCCATGACGCAGGGAAGTACCAACGCAGTCGGTTCCCGTGTCACCCCCGCCGATAATCACCACATCTTTGCCTTGCGCTGAGATAAAGTTGCCGTTTTTGCTGTTATCTAAAAGCGCTTTGGTATTGGCGGTGAGGAAATCCATGGCGAAGTGGATACCCTTTAACTCCCGTCCTTCGATGGGTAAGTCCCGTGGCTTGGTTGCGCCTGTACAAAGGACTACGGCGTCAAATTCTTTGAGTAGATTCTCGGTGGGGAAGTCTTTACCTACCTCGGTGTTGCAGATAAACTTCACCCCTTCTTGTTCGAGTTGGTCAAGGCGACGCTGGACGACTTGCTTTTTGTCCAGTTTCATGTTAGGGATGCCATACATGAGTAAGCCGCCGGGACGATCTTCCCGTTCAAATACGGTGATCCAATGACCAGCTTTATTGAGTTGGGCAGCCGCACAGAGTCCAGCCGGTCCAGAACCGATGATCGCGACTTTTTTCCCGGTGCGCTTGGTTGGGGGTTCGGGCTCGACCCAACCTTCGTCCCAGCCTTTGTCAATAATCGAACATTCGATATTTTTTATGGTCACGGGTGGGTTATGGATACCCAGGACACAAGACCCCTCACAGGGTGCTGGACAGACACGACCGGTGAATTCGGGGAAGTTGTTGGTTTTGTGTAGGCGATCGAGTGCTTCGCGCCATCGACCTCGATAAATTAGGTCGTTCCACTCTGGGATCAGGTTGTTGATTGGGCAACCGCTTGCCATGCCCTTGATCAGGGTTCCGGTATGGCAAAAGGGTGTGCCGCAGTCCATACACCGCGCCGCTTGAGTTTGGAGTTTTTCCTCCGGCATGGGCAGATGGAACTCGTCCCAGTTGCCAATGCGACTGTCGGGTTGCAGTTCTGAGGGTAATTCGCGCAGATATTCGATAAAGCCAGTTGGTTTTCCCATAGTGATGTCTCAAGTTTAGAGTAGGGTATAGTTGTGGCTAAGGTGTCATTCGGTAAATTGGCGATGGTGATGAAGTCCCTAGACTATTTTGGCGGCAAATCCTCACCAATCAGTTGTTGACGGTGGCTTGTGACCAACTAAGCGGATGGAAGACTGTCTAGAGACGTTAAAAGCAACATCTGTACCAAGTCAAAAGTCAAAATCAGAGATATTTTGTAGTCTTTGTTACGGTTTGTCAATCATTTTGGCGTTTAAATGCCAGGTTGAGTTTAATAAAAGGTTAGATTGGCTGCGGTTCAGTGGCTAGGATTCATTCAGGTTTAGGTTCTCATTGAATACGGCTAGAGATAGGATACAAAATAATTGCTTCTAGGGTTTCATATTTTCACATTTTTTTATAAAGTAACCCCCGTTTCGTTGGTGTCGGAAGTCTATATATTTTTTTAACGCTCCAGGGATGCGGAGGTTTACGCTCCAGGGACACAGAGGGGTTAAGGGTTTTGGACGAAAAGTTTATAGAGTTTGGAAACAACTGGAAATGATGTCAGCTTTAGCTAAATGTTGGCAAAGATGAACTGTTGTTTAAATAATAGAGATTAAAGGGCTGGTTTAGTGGGTTGTTTGGGTTGGGTTTTCCTTTGTTTAACTGCTGGACAGCTAATTTTTGTTGTTGGGAAAGTTTCCCTCTGTGCAACTTGAAAAGTTTCCACGGGGTTTTGCAGAAATTGTCAGTGTGCTCAGGGAGTCTTCGCGATCGCACTCCCTCCTCAAAAAGCCTGTAACTCTTGCTGGCGGCTGACTCCTCACATTATTCAGGCGGGTTAAGTTGAGGAATTGTCCCTGATGGACGCTTACATAAAGAAAACTTTTTAATTTAAGCTTTCTGATTTAATTTTCCAAAGATAAGCGGACTTGGGGCTTGATTGATGAAGTCGCTGGCAAAGCCTAATTTGACGTTGGGTTTGGGGTGTAGTATGCTTTATAAAGTTTTGTGTTTTAGGATAATTTGGGTTATTGTGAGCATTTTTATGGCAAAAACGCTTTAAAGCCTTAATAAGGCGTTATTTATTCTCTCTAGCGTTGCCAAAACTTAAATAATACAAGCATACCCCAACGACCCAATTTTCAGGACTTGTTCAGGGGCTGATTTGACAAAAAAGCAGTTTTATGATTTGGGTATCAATCAGGGAAGGATTACGCCGTCACGACTGATACCAAGTTGCAGTTAAAAGGGAGTAAGTATAACAAAGGACATAAGACGAATAACTTATAGAAGCGCCGTAAAACCCACGTCTTTTAAGCGTGGGATATGAGGCGGGTCATCGGAGGGACGTAGATGACCAAATTACAAAGGTGTTCTTAAACGAGCTATCAAGCTTCTGATCAACTCAGATTTGCTCATTCCCCGCCTGGTAGCCTCTTCCTTTAGTTGTTGCATTTCATACTTAGTTAATCTGATATCTAGTCTTTCTGTTTTCATCGGTACACACAATTGACCACACTTCTACTATAATGGAAAAAGCACATTGAGAGGTCGATTCAATGCTAGTTCTTGAATACAAAATCAAAGCAAAGCCGCA
>NZ_JBKHUP010000116.1:0-21440 GCF_046565525.1 Coleofasciculus sp.
TGGGTGCATTAACCGGGACATTAAGACCGTTATAGCCGACAAAGGCTGACTGCTCCAGTTTCTGTTGCAAAAACGCCTTCTGTTCCTCCGGTGAGCGTCGCACCACAGGTTCCTGGGGTTTCGGAACTTGGAAACGGCGTTGCTGCAACGGATTCGGCGCGGACTTCCGACTCAAGGGTGAGAAATTTGGTTTGCGGATGGGTTCTCGGAAAGACATTACCAGAGGTTCCCCCGATTTATGCAGGTCTTTCCTGTCCTTCCCAGGAGGCGCGATCGCATCTTATCGGATTGGTAGCAGAAAATCTCCTCGATCATACCCCCAAACAGGCGATCGCACTTCACTCATCTTAGGAAAACTTAACATCCCCCGAAATAATTCCATCACTGACTAAACTTAGATTTCCCCCACTTACAAACGGGGTTTCTGGATGATTCAGCGCCAGAATATCAATTCCATTATTCCCCTGAATATAAAGATTTCCCCCTGCTTGGGCTAAAAAAGGACTGGTTTGGTTATCCCTTACCAATACCCTATCCTTCGCCAATAGATTTAAATTCCCGGTTGTTACCAAAGAGGGCGAGGGCGCACGTCGGTGCGCCCCTACGGTAACGAACCTTAAATCCCCTTGGTTCAATAACGTTTCTGTGTATGCTGTTACCTGATTAACAACAATATCTCCAGCGATGGGTTTTTTCCACTCCCCAAAGATGCGCTCGCATTCTATCCCGCTTCATAAAACTTAAGCAACATTGATGACAAAGAATTTGTCACTGTACAGCCGCAATCCTTTGTTCTTCTCAAATGCGGACGAAAGGACTTGAACCTTCACACCTTACGGTACTAGAACCTAAATCTAGCGCGTCTGCCAATTCCGCCACGTCCGCGACTCACTCGATAGCTATGATAGCAAAAACTTGACGATTTGGTTAGCTGAGTTCGACGTAACGCTGAAATCCTTATTTTCCCGTTGCTATCGCCTGAAAGCCTCCAGGTGTGCGTCAAGCCTGTGCTTATATCAAATTCAGGTTGAATACCCCTCCAGAACACTGTAGAGACGTAGCATGCTACGTCTCTACAATCCTGAAAGAACCGGGGTTCTACCTGATTAGGTATCAATTCCCCATCCCCATCGCTTACGGGTTCTCCTCCCCAGGTTGCGGTAAGGGTAGAGTAATTGTCACCGTACTTCCTTCTCCGGCTTGAGACTCTACCGCGATCGCACCATTTTGTAAATCCACACAATGTTTAACTAGTATCAGTCCTAAACTACTCCCCGTCACCCCATCACCATGACTATTGGTGTCGAAGGCGTTGAATAAGACATTTTGCTCAGGTTCGGGAATATTACTCCCAAAATCCGGAATACGAAACGCTATCTGTACGTCTTGACACAACAATTCCAACTTGATCGGACTATCCTCTGGTGAATAGCGCCATGCACTAATCATCAAATTTGTCAACATCCGGCGCAACAATTTTTCATCAGCAACGCGACAACAAGATTCAGGACTGACAAAGGTAATTTGGCGTCTCGATGGTGTACGCTCCTGTAACTGAGTGATTAATTCCTGACACAACTGAGTTAAATCTAGTTCGGTGAGATTTAAAGGTAGTTGTTTGGATTCAACCTTATTAATCCACAGCAGATCATTCAGGATTTGGTTGATCCGGTGAGCATTCCCTTGGATGCGCTGGAGATAGTAAAGGTTGTCGTTCTCGGTGTCGAAATCGGGGTTATTTTCCAGGTATTTAGCATGGGAAAAAATCTTGTTCAGAGGATTACGAAGTTCTTGGGTAACCACTGAAGCCAATCGGGAAAGATGGGATTTGAGCGCCCGATATTCGGCTTCTTTTGCCATAGCTTCGCTAACAGCTACCCTCGCCTGTTTTTGTTCACTCAAATCTTTAAACGTGATCACAATGGCGCTACCATCCCCGTCGAGATTCTCCAAACGAGTCATCGTGTACTCGTAATCCTTCACCCCCTCAACCGTGGTTAAGGTAATTTCGTCGGTCTTAGACTCTCCCGTGGTTAAAACCAAGTCCCGTTGAATATCCAACTGTTCCATCTGTTCGGCGGACAACTTCAGATCATGCCAAGTTTTACCGATAAAATCTTTTTGCTGGAGTCCCCACGCCTGGGCTGCGGCTTGATTCACATAGACATATTTGCCCGTGCGATCGCACACTAGAAAAAAGTCACTGGAATTTGAGAGAATCGCATTTAAAAGTTGTCCGAGTTGTTCGACTGAGGTATCCGGCGTTGGGGAAGAGGGGGTGGCTGGAGGTTTCTTCTCTGGCTGACTGGCGGCTTGTTTGACCGCTTGCTGCTGCTGAATCGCTTGTTGCTGACGAATTGCCTCTTGTTGCTGTGCTTTGAGGCGTTTTTGCTCACTAATATCCTCTAGAATACAAATCGCTGAAGTGGGTTCGTCTGAAGTCCCCAATACCAGCGCCACCGTCAGGCGTCCCCACTCAATGGTGCTATCCGGATGCTGGAGAGGCTTCTCCAATTGGTAGGAGTGACGTTCACCCGCTATCAATTGACGAAACATTGCCGATTCCATTCCTGACTTATCTAAATTCATCCACGTCATCAAAGTGGGTGCTAATTCATCAGCCGGACAACCGAGCATTGCCTGTAGTTTCGGGTTATATTCGATCAGGTTACCCTGATGATCCAAAAGTCCTAACCCAATGACCGTGTGCTTCACAATGGAGTCAAACAGGGGATGATTGTGGGATTGCATGGAATCTTTATAGCGTGCGATCGTTAAATCTTGCAACCGCCAGCGCAATCCAATCACCTGACCCGATGGGTTTTTCACAGGCGCGACGGTTAGGGAAGCGAGGAAGGAGGTATTACTACGGGGTTGAATCTGGACGGGCCAATTATTGATTGACTCACCCCGTTGTAACTGACTCAACTTGTAAAAAAAATCGCGCCGTTCCTGGGTAGCGACAAAAACGGCTAAAGATTTGCCCACCAGACGTTCTGGAGAAAAGTTGAGCATATTGGCGGCGGCTTGATTTGCCTCAAAAATGATCGCGTCGGGATTGGTGACGAGGTAACCATCGGGGGCAAACTCAAACAATTCCCGGTAACGCTGGCGTTCAGCTTCTATGGTAATCTGGCTTTTCGCTAATTTATCATTTTGTTGGCGTAGTTCTCCGGCAGCAAATTGCAATTCTTGCAGGGAATGAGACAGTTGTGTCAAACTCTCCAGTAATAAGTGTTGCTGCTGATTCGACATTTCCTCTGTGCGTAAAGACGCCTGTACTGGCAATTTAAATACTTCGTGTGCTTGTTGCCAAAGCGTTTCTACACGTCTGAGGGATAGGGAAATCTGTTGGTCAAAGGTTTCTGCGGTCATCTTCTACTACACAAATAGCTGCACCCTTTTAACCTCCCTATTTTCTACTATTGTTCCGGACTTTGTCTTGATAGAAAAGGCTATTCGGGTATAATGTCCTGACAACTCTTGCCCACCCTAAATAAAATCTGATTATGCCAGTCAGGGGGCGGAATGTCGGCAAAATTCAAGGATAGCTGAATGATGAATTTCCTTTTTTTATTCCCTGTTCCCTGTTCCCTGTGAAAAAGTTCCTTGACTAATGACGAATGACCAATGATTATTCCTCCCCCTTAACCACTAATACTGAACAAGGGGCATCAGCCACCACCTGACTACTTACCGAACCTTGAACAATCCGCTGTAAGCCCGTTAGTCCACGAGTACCAATCACAATTAAATCCGCGTGATAAATATGAGCAAGGCGAATTATTTCTGCGGAAGGGTCACCGTTAACAATTTGAATTTCACTGGGACAAGGTAGTTTAGCTTGATACAGTTGCAGTTGCTGTTCGGTTTCTTGGTAAAGGAACTCCTCAGAAGGATGCGGGCGATCAAGGGGGATGTCCATTTCAGGATCTTGAGGAAGCATGACATTGCACAGGATAATTTTGGTGGCTGATGTTATTTGTAGGTTGTCTAGGGTTTCAATTAAGCGATAGGTTGGCTTGGAGCTCTCGAGAGCTACCAGAATCGTCTTTAGCACCAAAATTTCTCCTCATCGTGAGCGATTGTGAGCGATTGGCTCCCAGCAATAGGAATTTTCCCTCTTGAGCAGAGGTTTTGTCTACTGGCTTGACAAATTCTTATTGTCATTCGTCATTCCTTGTGAATGATTGAGGACGAATGACTGACGGATAACTCACCAATCCAGTCAATCGTGCCTTTCGCCAAAGGTTCGTAAGCGCACGGAATCCCCATGAGAGGGTAATCCTTCGGCTTGTGCCAACACCTGAATGGCGCTTGCCATTTTATTCAGGGCGGTTGAGGAATATTGAATGAGACTCGAGTGCTTCATGAATGTCTCAACACCCAACGCCGAAGCATAGCGAGCAGCACCGGAGGTGGGTAAGGTGTGATTGGGTCCGGCGATATAGTCCCCAACGGCTTCTGGGGTGGATGTTCCCAGGAAGATGGCACCAGCATGGCGGATCTTTTCGAGTAAGTCCCAGGGTTCGGTGATTTCTAATTCTAGGTGTTCGGGGGCAAACTCATTGGACAATTCTGCGGCGATTTCCAGGGAATCGACGACTACAATTAATCCGTAGTGCGCGATCGCTTTTTCGGTAAGTAGGCGTCGGGGATGATCCTGAAGTTGCCGTTTGACTTCGGCTTGCACGCTTTTTGCCAGTTGAGCGTCTGTCGTCACCAGGATAGCCGCGGCTAGCGGGTCATGTTCTGCCTGCGCTAATAAATCGGCGGCGATATAGACAGGGTTGGCAGCACTATCGGCAATAATCAGTACCTCCGATGGACCTGCCAGAGAGTCAATACCCACAGTCCCGTAGATGAGTTTCTTTGCCAGGGTGACGTAGATATTTCCTGGACCTGTAATTACATCCACCTTGGGAATGGTTTCGGTGCCGTAAGCTAAAGCCGCGATCGCTTGGGCACCTCCGATACGGTAAATTTCGCTGACTCCGGCTTCTTGGGCGGCGACTAACACGGCTGGATTAATCTTTTTCTCCAAGCCCGGTGGCGTGACCATGACGACTTGAGGCACTTTTGCCACTTTAGCCGGAATCGCATTCATTAACACCGTACTTGGGTAAGCGGCTCGACCACCAGGAACATAGAGTCCGGCGCGATCCACTGGCGTGTAACGTTTGCCCAGCACCACCTCATCATCGCCAAAGTGCACCCAAGATTTGGGGACACGTTGTCGGTGAAAGGCTTCAATCTGCCGTGCTGCCAACTGAATCGCATCCAGGAGTTCCTTGGATACTTGCTGGTAGGCAGCATCCAGTTCTGAGCCACTGACACGCAGTTGCTCAGGCGTTAAGCATTGATGATCGAATTCTTCGGTATAGTGCAAGAGGGCTTTATCCCCTTGGCGTTTTACCGTCTGCAAGACTTCTCGCACCGTCGCCTCTTTGTGCATGATTCCATCGTGGGAGGTGCGATCGCAGATCCGCCGTAGTTCAGTTTTTGCCTCAGCCTGCTGAGTGATTATTCGCAGCATGGAGTCGGTGTGCCTATCATGAGGTATTACCCGTGGGAGACTAGGATAGGATGAGGGAGTTCCCTGACCGGGAGTCCTCCTTTCCTAGTCTCTCTTCTCTAGCTTACCTGGATTTTTCTGGAGTCGCGATACTTTTGACATAGATGTTATAGTGGTTGTTCTGGTATTTTGGAATATTGGTAATCGTAAACGTTAGTTTTCCTGAAGACTCCTGTGGCTAATAGCAAGTCTGCTCTTAAACGTATTAAAATCGCTGAACGGAACCGAGTTCGCAATAAAAGCTATAAATCAGCGGTGAGAACGCTGATGAAAAAATATTTTGAGGCGGTTGAGGATTACTCCCGTCAGCCGTCGCCTGAATCGTTGCAGGATGTGCAAAATCGCCTGTCTGCGGCGTACAGTAAAATAGACAAAGCCGTGAAGCGGGGCATCCTGCACAGTAACAATGGTGCTCGCAAAAAGTCCCGCTTAGTCAAGCGGTTCAAGAATGTACAAGCTCAAATGAACCCAGCATCGGCTGAAACATCAGAGGCGTCATAATTAGCTGATCTAGGGATGGGATCACCCGGAATCAGCGTCGGGCAAGTAGAGCGCCAAGAAATTGGGCATATAAGTAAGTTAGTCAGGTGAGTTACATCTGAATATCTGGCACAATTTTCAGCAAGCCCCGGCATCAGCCAAGAACTTGAGTTCTTGGCTTAGAGCTACTGCCCGTCTTAGGTAAGAATTGAGCAGGAGAGGACACAATGTCAATACAGTTGATAGACACCCATGTTCATATCAACTTCGATGTCTTCGAGTCTGATCTAGAAGCCGTGCGCGATCGCTGGCGGGATGTCGGCGTTGTGCGGCTGGTACATTCCTGCGTCGAACCCTCAGAGTTTTCGGGAATTCAAAATTTGGCTGATCGGTTCCCAGAACTGTCTTTTGCCGTCGGCTTACATCCCCTAGATGCCCACAAATGGACGCCCGAAATGGCGGATCAAATTCGGGACTTAGCCAGTTCTGATACCAGAGTGGTGGCAATTGGGGAAATGGGGCTAGATTTTTATAAAGCCGAAAACCAACAGCAGCAAAAGGAGGTATTTACCGCACAACTCGCGATCGCCCACGAACTTAACTTACCCGTGATTATTCACTGTCGCGACGCCGCCGCCGATCTACGTGATTGGGTGCAGCAGTTTGAAAAGGAGGTGGGATCAATACAGGGGGTCATGCATTGTTGGGGGGGAACGCCTGAGGAAACTCAGTGGTTTTTGGATCTGGGCTTTTATATTAGTTTCAGTGGTATTGTCACGTTTAAGAACGCCACAGCCATTAAAGAATCAGCCGCCCTAGTACCGCGCGATCGGCTGCTGATTGAAACGGATTGTCCGTTCTTAGCCCCTGTACCCAAGCGCGGTAAACGAAATGAACCGGCTAACCTGTACCATATTGCTGATTGTATTGCCAAACTGCGGCAGATTCCCCTAGAAACCTTGGCACAAGAAACCACCCAGAATGCCTGTCGGCTGTTTAATTTGACCGTACCCAGCCGGGAACAGACAGGACAACTGTCTTAGATCGTCGATTCTTCAAAGCGCCGTTCGGGGTTAAAAGAAGCCAAACCTCAAAAACTCAGGCTTTCGGTAGCGCACAAAAAGGGAGGAGTTAACCGGGATTTAGTATAAATCCTGTTGGGCTTGCGCCATAATTGATTAAGAAGAGTTACTATGAATAAAATTTTCTCAAGTTCCATCCCGTTGTCACCGCCTGCCCCGAAACAATCCTTAATCAATGCCAAACTGCCAGCGAGGAACAGATGCCGCCTATTGTAACTAATTGTAGATTAACCCCCGTATCATTATTATCGTTAAAAACCTCCCGCCGATTATTAAGACAGTCGTGATCATCCTCAGACTCTCTTGTCGCTTCTTTGTGGTAAAAATTCTCGGCTTGGCGGTGCTTTGACACTGACAAGTATCTACCCCTACCGATATAGCCAATCGTACTATCTGTGTTGATCAGGATCGCCGAGTTAGGGGTCAAAATTTCCCGATACCCTTGGCTTCACCGCCAAGCCTGACGCTGATTCACCCTCTCCAGAAGGAAAAGCATGACGACTCAAACTTATACAGCTCCCACCTATCTATTACCAGACTTAGTGGAAATTCAGCGAGCTAGTTTTCGCTGGTTTCTAGAAGAAGGGCTGATTGAAGAACTCGACAGCTTCTCGCCAATTAGTGACTATACGGGTAAGCTAGAACTCCACTTTATCGGCAAAAACTACAAGCTCAAGAGTCCTAAATATGATGTAGATGAAGCCAAGCGGCGAGACAGCACCTATGCGGTGCAAATGTATGTACCAACCCGCTTGATCAACAAAGAGACGGGTGAGATCAAGGAGCAAGAAGTCTTTATTGGCGATCTGCCCCTGATGACCGATCGCGGTACATTTATTATTAACGGCGCTGAGCGCGTCATTGTCAATCAAATTGTCCGCAGTCCCGGCGTGTACTACAAGTCAGAAATCGACAAAAATGGACGCCGCACCTACTCCGCCTCTTTAATTCCCAACCGGGGCGCCTGGTTAAAATTTGAAACCGACAAAAATGATTTAGTCTGGGTTCGCATCGACAAAACCCGTAAATTGTCTGCCCAAGTTCTCTTAAAAGCCCTAGGACTCTCGGACAATGAAATTATCGACGCCCTGCGCCACCCCGATTATTATCAAAAGACCTTAGACAAAGAAGGCAATCCCAGTGAAGAAGACGCCCTCCTGGAGCTATATCGCAAGCTCCGTCCGGGTGAACCGCCCACGGTAAGCGGGGGTCAGCAGTTATTAGACTCACGCTTTTTCGACCCCAAACGCTATGACCTCGGTCGTGTCGGTCGCTACAAAATTAACAAAAAGTTGCGCTTAAATGTTGCCGATACCATCCGAGTCCTGACTCCCCAAGATATTATGTCCGCCATTGATTACCTGATCAACCTGGAATTTGATATAGGCAGCACCGACGATATCGACCATTTGGGGAACCGTCGGGTTCGTTCGGTGGGAGAACTCCTGCAAAACCAGGTTCGGGTGGGATTAAATCGCCTAGAACGGATCATTCGGGAACGGATGACGGTTTCCGACTCTGATACCTTAACCCCCGCCTCTTTGGTCAACCCCAAACCCCTAGTCGCCGCCATTAAAGAATTCTTTGGCTCATCTCAGCTATCCCAGTTCATGGATCAGACCAATCCCCTAGCTGAGTTAACCCACAAACGCCGTTTATCTGCCCTCGGACCCGGTGGTTTAACCCGGGAACGCGCTGGGTTTGCGGTGCGGGATATTCACCCCTCTCACTATGGACGGATTTGTCCCATCGAAACGCCAGAAGGACCCAACGCGGGTCTAATTGGTTCCTTGGCAACCCATGCACGGGTGAATGCCTACGGCTTTATTGAAACCCCATCGTACCCTGTAGAAAATGGGCGGGTGATCAAAGACAAGGCGCCCCTTTACATGACCGCAGATGAAGAGGATGACTTGCGTGTGGCTCCCGGTGACATCCCCATTGATCAAAATGGTTATATCTTGGGCGAATCAGTACCCGTGCGCTATCGCCAAGAATTCACCACCACGACCCCAGATCAGGTAGACTTTGTAGCGGTATCCCCAGTGCAAATTATCTCTGTGGCTACTTCATTAATTCCCTTCCTGGAACATGATGACGCCAACCGCGCCTTGATGGGTTCAAACATGCAACGGCAAGCCGTCCCCTTGTTACGTCCAGAGCGTCCCCTAGTGGGTACAGGCTTAGAAGCCCAAGCCGCACGCGATTCGGGGATGGTGATTGTCTCGCGTAAAGCCGGTGAGGTGGTTTATGTAGATGCGACAAAAATTCGGGTACAAACCGCACCCACCGCACCCCCTGCATTGCCCGGAGAAAACGTCGAGAATGGAAAAACGAGCGAACCGGAAATTATTGAATACGAACTCCAGAAATATCAGCGCTCCAACCAAGATACCTGCTTAAATCAGCGTCCGTTGGTCTTTCGTGGGGATGACGTGGAAGCCGGTCAAATTCTGGCTGACGGTTCAGCCACCGAAGGGGGAGAACTGGGACTGGGACAGAATATTCTGGTTGCCTATATGCCATGGGAGGGCTACAACTACGAAGACGCCATCCTGATTAGCGAGCGACTGGTGTTGGATGATGTGTACACCAGTATTCACATCGAAAAATACGAAATTGAAGCCCGACAAACCAAGCTCGGACCTGAAGAAATTACCCGTGAAATTCCTAACGTCGGGGAAGATGCGCTGCGCCAACTTGACGAACAAGGAATTATCCGCATTGGGGCTTGGGTGGAAGCCGGAGACATTCTCGTGGGTAAAGTGACGCCCAAAGGCGAATCCGACCAACCCCCAGAAGAAAAGTTACTTCGGGCAATTTTCGGGGAAAAAGCCAGGGACGTGCGAGACAATTCCTTGCGTGTTCCCAACGGTGAAAAAGGTCGGGTTGTGGATGTCCGCATCTTTACCCGTGAGCAAGGCGATGAACTCCCGCCCGGTGCCAACATGGTGGTGCGTGTCTATGTGGCTCAGAAGCGCAAGATTCAGGTGGGCGATAAAATGGCAGGTCGTCACGGTAATAAGGGGATTATTTCCCGGATTTTGCCGATGGAAGATATGCCTTACCTCCCTGATGGCACTCCCCTCGACATTATTCTCAATCCCTTGGGTGTTCCTAGTCGGATGAATGTCGGTCAAGTCTTTGAATGTTTACTGGGATGGGCGGGTGAAAACTTGGGACTGCGATTTAAAATGATCCCCTTTGATGAAATGTATGGGGAAGAAGCATCCCGGCTTACCGTTCACGGCAAACTCCAGCAAGCCCGTGAAGAAACTCAGCAAGATTGGATATTTGATCCAGAAAATCCAGGCAAAATTCAGGTGTTTGACGGTCGCACAGGCGAAGCCTTTGATCGTCCGGTGACCGTTGGTATTGCCTATATGTTGAAACTGGTTCACTTGGTGGATGATAAGATTCACGCTCGTTCCACTGGTCCCTACTCCCTGGTTACCCAGCAACCCTTGGGAGGTAAAGCACAGCAGGGCGGTCAGCGGTTTGGGGAAATGGAAGTTTGGGCATTGGAAGCCTTTGGTGCGGCTTATACCCTACAAGAGTTACTTACCGTGAAATCGGACGATATGCAGGGTCGTAATGAAGCCCTTAACGCTATTGTCAAAGGCAAGGCGATTCCCCGACCCGGTACTCCGGAATCCTTTAAGGTGTTGATGCGAGAACTTCAATCCTTGGGACTCGATATTGCCGTTCACAAAGTAGAGACCGCTGAAGATGGCTCTAGCCGTGACTTAGAAGTCGATTTGATGGCAGATGGCGACCGGCGTCGTACCCCTAACCGACCCACCTATGAATCCCTCCGCAGTGAGGAACTCGAAGAAGAAGAGTTATAAGTTCTCCGTGTTGAATGTTCTAGACGTAGCCTGCTACGTCTGGAACATCCAATATCTACATCTGGAACCCTCAAAACTCAAAACCCTGGAAGATGAAACAGCAACAAGAACAGCGCTTTGACTACGTAAAAATTGGAATTGCCTCTCCGGAGCGAATCCGTATATGGGGAGAACGTACCCTACCGAATGGTCAAGTGGTGGGGGAAGTGACGAAACCGGAAACCATTAACTATCGCACGCTCAAACCCGAAATGGACGGGTTGTTCTGTGAGCGGATTTTTGGTCCGGCTAAAGACTGGGAATGTCACTGCGGCAAATACAAACGAGTTCGCCATCGTGGGATTGTCTGTGAACGCTGCGGCGTGGAAGTTACAGAGTCGCGGGTTCGACGACACCGCATGGGGTTCATTAAACTGGCGGCGCCTGTGGCACATGTCTGGTATCTCAAAGGGATTCCCAGTTACCTGAGTATTCTGTTGGATATGCCGTTGCGGGATGTCGAGCAGATTGTTTATTTCAATGCTTATGTGGTTCTGAGTCCAGGAAATGCTGAAAATCTCAGCTATAAACAGCTATTGACTGAAGACCAATGGCTGGAAATTGAGGAACAACTTTACCGCGAAGACTCTGAACTCAATGGTGTAGAGGTAGGAATTGGTGCGGAAGCTCTACAACGACTCTTGCAAGATGTCCACTTAGACAGTGAAGCAGAAAAGCTGCGCGAGGACATCAGCAACGCCAAAGGTCAAAAGCGGGCAAAGCTGATTAAGCGGCTGCGGGTCATTGATAACTTCATCGCCACCGGGTCGCAACCTGACTGGATGGTGCTGACGGTGATTCCCGTTATCCCACCGGATTTGCGTCCCATGGTTCAGCTGGATGGGGGACGCTTCGCCACCTCAGACTTGAATGACTTGTATCGCCGGGTGATCAACCGCAATAATCGCTTGGCACGTCTTCAGGAAATCCTCGCCCCAGAAATTATTGTCCGCAATGAAAAGCGGATGCTGCAAGAAGCGGTCGATGCGCTGATTGATAATGGACGCCGGGGACGCACGGTGGTGGGTGCGAATAATCGGGCATTAAAGTCATTGTCCGACATTATTGAAGGGAAACAGGGTCGATTCCGCCAAAACCTTTTGGGTAAACGGGTTGATTACTCCGGACGTTCGGTGATCGTTGTCGGTCCAAATCTGAAAATTCACCAGTGCGGTTTACCCCGCGAGATGGCGATTGAACTGTTTCAACCCTTTGTGATCCATCGTCTGATTAGTCAGGGGTTAGTTAATAATATTAAAGCCGCCAAAAAACTGATTCAGCGAGGTGACCCCAGCGTTTGGGATGTCCTAGAAGAAGTGATTGCTGGTCATCCCGTCTTGCTCAACCGAGCGCCAACGCTGCACCGCTTAGGGATTCAATCCTTTGAACCGATTTTGGTTGAAGGTCGCGCCATTCAATTGCATCCTTTGGTCTGTCCTGCCTTTAACGCGGACTTTGACGGCGACCAGATGGCGGTTCACGTTCCCCTGTCTTTGGAGTCCCAAGCCGAAGCTCGATTGTTAATGTTGGCGTCCAATAATATTCTCTCTCCAGCGACGGGACGTCCGATTGTCGCACCGAGTCAGGATATGGTGCTGGGTTGCTATTACCTCACCGCCGAAAATCCCCACGCCACAAAAGGCGCAGATCGCTATTTTGCCTCTCTAGATGATGCAATCCGAGCCTTTGAACAAAAGCAAGTCGAGTTACATGCTTATGTGTGGGTGCGCTTTGATGGCACGATGCAGAGTGGCAAGTCGGATGATGATCAGGTAATTTCTACAGAAACATCCTCCGATGGAATAGTGACGAAAATCTACAAAGACCGCCGGGTTCGGGAAACGGCTGATGGTGAACTGATTTCTCAGTACATTCGGACAACGCCGGGTCGAATTATTTACAACAAAGCCATTCAAGATGCCCTAATGATTGCCTGAAACAAAGTCAAGGACACATGACAAAGGACGAATGACAAAGGACAAATGACAAATAAAGCAGGTCAAAAAGAAACGATTTTCTACAATCGAGTCGTTGATAAAGGTCAGCTCAAAAAACTGATTTCCTGGGCGTTTACTAAGTATGGCAGCGCCCGGACAGCTCAGATGGCTGACCAACTTAAGGATTTAGGATTCCGCTATGCCACAAAAGCAGGGGTTTCGATTAGTGTCGATGACCTACTCGTCCCGCCGAAGAAGCGTGAGATGCTAGAAGCGGCGGAAGCCCAGATTCGCGCCACGGAAGCCCGCTACAGTCGGGGTGAAATTACAGAAGTTGAACGATTCCAGAAAGTTATTGATACCTGGAATAGTACGTCGGAAGCCCTGAAAGATGAAGTGGTGGTGAATTTCAAGGCAACTGATCCCTTGAATTCGGTCTATATGATGGCATTTTCCGGGGCAAGAGGAAACTTGTCTCAGGTACGCCAATTGGTCGGGATGCGGGGTCTGATGGCTGATCCGCAAGGGGAAATTATTGACCTGCCGATCAAGACCAATTTCCGCGAAGGGTTAACCGTTACTGAATATATTATTTCCAGTTACGGGGCACGCAAAGGACTGGTGGATACCGCCTTGAGAACGGCGGACTCCGGGTATCTAACTCGGCGTTTAGTGGATGTGTCTCAGGATGTGATTGTCCGGGAAGTAGACTGTGGGACAACCCGAGGCATTCAGCTTACCGCGATGACCGATGGCGATCGCGTGTTGATTCCACTGCAAGATCGGCTCTTGGGGCGAGTCCTAGCCGCTGATTTGCTGCATCCGAAAACCAAAGAGGTGATCGCCAAACGCAACCAAGCCATCTCTGACGAATTAGCCGACGTCATCGGCAAAGCCGAGGTGCAAGAGTTGATGGTGCGCTCACCCCTCACCTGTGAAGCCTCGCGATCAGTCTGTCAGCATTGCTACGGCTGGAGCTTGGCGCATGGGCACATGGTGGACTTGGGAGAAGCCGTTGGTATTATTGCAGCTCAGTCCATTGGTGAACCCGGAACTCAGCTCACCATGCGGACATTCCACACAGGGGGAGTATTCACCGGTGAAGTTGCCCGTCAAGTCCCAGCGGCGTTTGAGGGCGTTGTCCGCTTTTCTAGCCGTCTGCGAACCCGGGGTGTCCGTACCCGCCACGGTGAAGAGCGCGAACAAGTAGAAGTCGCCGGCGATCTGATTCTGGAACCGACTAATAAGGGGAAAAGCAAAACCATTCCCGTCACACCCGGTTCCATTCTCCTGGTTAGCGATGGGGAACAGGTGAAAGCTGAACAGCTTTTAGCCGAAGTAGCGTTGGGCAAATCTCGTCTGTCTACAGAAAAAGCGGCGAAAGACGTAGCTTCGGATTTGGCGGGAGAAGTCCTGTTTGCCGATTTGATCCCCGAAGAAAAAACCGATCGCCAAGGGAATACGACCCGTATTGCCCAGCGGGGTGGATTGTTATGGGTGTTATCGGGAGAGGTGTATAACCTGCCTCCTGGTGCCGAACCCGTAGTCAAAAACGGCGATGCTGTGGAACCCGGTTCCGTACTCGCAGAAACCAAGTTAGTCAGCCAAAACGGTGGGGTAGTTCGACTGACACCGGGTAAGCGGGAAATTGACATCATCACCGCGTCGGTGCGCCTAGACCAAGCAGCGGTGCGGATGGAAAGTAGTGGGGGTCGCGAACAGTATGTGATTCACACGGCTAATAACCAGCGCTTCTTGCTCAAGGCAACCCCAGGCACAAAAGTGCTAAATAATCAAGTGGTTGCGGAGTTGATTGATGATCGCTATCGTACCCAGACCGGGGGCATTATTAAGTATGGCGGCGTGGAAGTCGCCAAACGCGGTAAAGCCAAGCAAGGATACGAAGTCACTAAAGGGGGGAGCCTCCTGTGGATTCCTGAAGAATGCCACGAGGTCAACAAAGATATCTCATTGCTGCTGGTGGAAGACGGTCAATATGTGGAAGCCGGTACAGAGGTGGTGAAAGATATCTTCTGCCAATCAGGAGGTATTGTTGAGGTCGTGCAGAAGAATGACATTCTGCGGGAAATTGTGATCAAGCCCGGAGAATTGCATCTGGTGGATGAGCTACCCGAAGCCTTTGTGCCTGAAGGTCAGTTGGTGTATCCCGGTACAGAACCCGTCCCTGGGCTAACCGTAGCAGAGCTGCGGTATGGGGAAATGGCAGAGACGCCAGAGGGAATGGCACTGCTGCTCAGACCTGTGGTTGAATTTACTGTTCCCGACGAACCGGATGTCCCCTCGCAAGCGTCCATCGACAGTGCCAATGGTGCTTCAGGAGTGGGCGGTCAGTCTGATGCTGAGAGTGCGATCGGGATTGAGCTGCGGACGATCCAGCGGCTACCTTATAAAGATGGAGAGCGGATCAAGTCCGTGGAAGGACTGGAGTTGCTGCGAACTCAACTGGTTTTGGACATGACTCAGGAATTAGAGGGGGATCATTCCACATCTCAGATTTCGGCAGATATTGAATTAGTCACAACCGAAGAGTCTGATGATCCAGAGGACATGCGTTTACAGTTGGTGATCCTGGAATCTTTGGTCGTCCGACGCGATACCTCTGCTGATCCGTTGGGTGGGAGTACCCAAACCCGGCTGTTGGTCAACGATGGGGATAAAATTGCGCCCAAAGCCGTCGTCGCCCGCACCGAAATTCAGTGTAAAGAAGCCGGTGAAGTCCGGGGGATTCGCGAAGGGGTGGAAGCCATTCGTCGGGTACTGGTGGTTCGGGATGCAGATCGGATCACCATTCCCCTTAGTGGCACACCCCAGGTGAAGGTGGGAGATTTAATCGTGGAGACCGGTTTTCTCGCCTCGAACGTGCAAGCCTCCGAATCGGGACAAGTTGTCCAAGTTAACGAGGACTCGGTAACCTTGCGACTAGCACGTCCCTACCGTGTGTCAGCCGGTGCGGTGCTGCAAATTGATAATGGAGACTTGGTGCAACGGGGTGACAACCTAGTGCTGCTGGTGTTCGAGCGGGCGAAGACTGGGGATATTATTCAAGGGTTACCTCGAATTGAAGAACTCCTAGAAGCCCGTAAACCCAAAGAAGCCTGTGTGTTAGCCCGACGCCCCGGTGAGACGCAGGTGGTTTATGAGGAAGATGAAACTGTTGATATCAAAGTGATTGAACAGGAAGGCGTGATTACCGACTATCCGATTAGTCCCGGACAAAACGCACTGGTTTCCGATGCTCAGTTTGTTAAGGTGGGTCAAGCATTAACCGATGGACCAGCAAATCCTCACGAGATTCTGGAGATTTTCTTCAATTTCACGGTGGAAGACAAGGGAATCTATGAAGGTGCTTTAGCTGGACTGCAAGCGGCGCAGGCATTTCTGGTGAATGAAGTCCAGTCGGTGTATCAATCCCAAGGAATTGACATCTCGGATAAGCACATCGAAGTGATTGTCCGTCAGATGACCTCGAAAGTTCGGGTTGATGATGGGGGTGATACCACGATGCTACCGGGAGAATTGGTGGAGTTGCGGCAAATTGAGACGGTGAATGAAGCCATGGCAATTACCGGGGGCGCACCGGCTCAATATACTCCTGTATTATTGGGGATTACTAAAGCCTCACTGAATACGGATAGCTTCATCTCCGCCGCTAGCTTCCAGGAAACCACCCGCGTCCTCACCGAAGCCGCCATTGAAGGGAAATCCGATTGGTTACGGGGTCTCAAGGAGAACGTAATTATTGGTCGCCTGATTCCTGCAGGAACCGGGTACAACGCCTATGAAGATCCAAACAGTGGTGTCGATGGTGAGTTCTCCAATGGGGGTAACGCTGGCTATAATTTCGGCGACCTTAATGATAGTAGTGAACTCGACCAAGACGATTCCCTAGAAGTGCTAGACGATCGCACGGCTCGCGCTTACAGTATGGAAGAGTCTGATACCACCGATTTTGGCTCGTTGCTGAATGAGGACGAAGTCTCAGAGGAGTTGGCTGAGGAATATCTGGATGATGAGAATGAATAATCGGTTGTCTTCTGTGATTTAGATAGTTGAAGCCTAACGGCTGGAAACGAGAACATCTAGAGGGTAGTAGAGACGCGCCATGGCGCGTCTTTACTAATTTCTGCTCTGTCCTAACCAATATCAAATCTTACAGTACTGTCGCCCTACAATTAGGTTATAAGCATTTAATCGGATCGTGACTATCTTGCCCAACATTCCTCTACGTCGCTGGTTTGTGAGTCTACTCACCTGTGTCATCGCGATCGCGCTGTCCGCCTGCAACCCTGCAACCTTTACCTCACAAGCCGCACAGGGATCTCAACTCATAACCAGTATTCTCAGTGATCCCAAAACCTTTAACTACGCCCTCTCTCAGGAGTCCCCGAATATTTTTGTTTACACTTACGAGGGACTGGTAACTGAAAATGGTGTCACGGGTGAAATTGAACCCGCCCTCGCTGAATCCTGGGAAATCTCTGACAACCAACAGCGCATTGTCTTTACCCTGCGAGAGGGATTAAAATGGTCTGATGGAGAACCTTTAACCGTTGATGATGTCGTATTTACCTATAACGATATCTACCTCAACGAAGACATTCCCACCGATATACGAGACATTCTTAGAATTGGCGAAACGCGCGGCTTTCCCACGGTGCGGAAATTAGACGAGAGACGAGTTGAATTTACCACACCCGAACCCTTTGCTCCCTTTCTCCGCACTACGGGACTGACAATTTTACCCGCCCACGTCCTTAAGGATACTGTAACTGAGAAAGACCAAGAAGGAAGACCCAAGTTTATGACCACTTGGGGTGTGGATACCGACCCAGATAAAATTGTGGTCAATGGACCCTACCAATTGGATCGCTACAATACCAATCAACGCATCGTATTCCGCCGCAATCCCTATTACTGGCGCAAGGGACCTCAAGGTCAGCCTCAACCTTATATTAATCAAATCTTTTGGGAAATTGTTGAATCTACCGATACTGCTTTTTTGCAATTTCGTTCCGGTGGGTTAGATGCGATTGGTGTTTCACCAGATTTTTATTCCCTACTCAAGCGGGAAGAGGAACGAAGCAACTTTAATATTTATGTCGGCGGTTCCACCCTCAGTTCCAGTTTTATTTCATTTAATCTTAACAAAGGAAGTCGGGATGGCAAACCTCTCGTTGAACCGATGAAATCCCGTTGGTTTAATAGACTGGAATTTAGACAAGCGGTGGCTTATGCAATTGATCGGCGAACGATGATTGATAATTTGTTTCGGGGATTGGGTGAACCTCAATATTCCAATCTTCCTGTACAAAGTCCTTATTATTTGTCTCCAGAAGAGGGACTTACCGTGTATGATTATAATCTGGAGAAAGCGAAAGAATTACTGTTAAAAGCAGGGTTCCAATACAACGATGAAGGACAATTACTGGATGATCAAGGAAATCGGGTTCGTTTTACCTTAATCACCAATGCGGGGAATAAACTGCGCGAAGCAATGGGTTCGCAAATTAAACGAGATTTAGCTAAAGTTGGCATACAAGTGGATTTTAACCCGATTGCCTTCAGTACCCTGGTGGAAAAACTCAGTAATAGCTTAGATTGGGAATCTCATCTGTTGGGTTTTTCGGGTGGCGGATTAGAACCGAATAATAGTGCTAATGTCTGGTCTACGGAAGGCGGATTACACAGTTTTAATCAAAAACCAACGGTTGGTCAACCGGAGATTCAGGGGTGGGAAGTTGCGCCTTGGGAACAAGAGATTAATGACCTTTATATTAAAGGGTCTCAAGAGTTAGATGAACAGAAGCGTAAAGCTATTTATGGCGAAGCACAACGCCTGATTAAAGAACATTTACCCTTTATCTACCTGGTGAATCCACTGTCAATGACGGCTGTGCGCGATCGCGTGGAGGGGATTGAGTATTCGGCTTTGGGTGGTGCGTTCTGGAATATTCACGAGTTGAGGATTTCTGAAGATTAAGGGTAATTGAGAAAGTTCGGAGTTAGGTTGTTTTAACGCAGAGGGCGCAGAGGTTTACGCAGAGGGGCGCAGAGGGCGTTAAGGGATGGGAAGGACAAGTTGAGAGAAGTCAGAAGCAAGAGAATATGATTGATCGAATTCGTCGTTGGTTTTTACTGTTTATCCTTTCTATTTTTACGGTTACCAGTCTCAGTAGTTGTAATCCCAGTCGGTTTAAAAGCAAGGCGGCTCAAGTTTCACAATTGGTTTTTGTTTCTCCTTCTGATCCGGATACGTTTAATCCGCCGATTAGTGAATCGTTGTTTAGTCGGATTGTCTTTGGGTTGATTTATGATGGATTAATTAATGAAAATGGGATCACGGCTGAATTGGAACCTGGATTGGCGGAATCTTGGGATATCTCGGAGGATAAACGCCGGATTACTTTTACCCTACGTCCAGGATTAAAATGGTCTGATGGAGAACCGTTTACTGCTGATGATATCGTCTTTACCTATAATGAGATTTATCTGAATGAAAAGATATCTACGGGTGTCAGAGATATTCTGCGAATTGGGACTTCAGGCGCATTCCCTTCCGTCACAAAACTCGATGAACGGCGAGTTGAGTTTACGGTTCCCGAACCCTTTGCCCCATTTTTACGCTATGCTGGCGGCATTACAATTTTACCCAAGCATATTCTAAAAGACTCGATCAACACCACCGATGGGAATGGGAACCTGAAATTTCTCTCCACTTGGGGAACCGACACTGATCCGCAACAAATCATTGGCAATGGTTCCTATAAGATGGTCAGTTATACCCCGGCTCAACGGATCATTCTTCAACGAAATCCCTACTATTGGCGTCAGGATAGCCAAGGAAGTCCTCAACCCTATATTGAGCGAATTATTGTCCAAATTATTGAAAATACTGATAACCAGTTTATCCGATTTCGTTCTGGAGAACTCGATAGTCTGGACGTTGCGCCGGAAATGTTTGGCTTACTAAAGCAGGAAGAAAAACGAGGAAACTATAAGATTTATAACGGCGGTGCTTCATCAGATACCCAATTTTTTGGCTTCAATCTCAACAAAGCCAAGAATGAAAAAGGAGAACCCTTTGTTGATCCGATTAAATCTCGTTGGTTTAATACGTTAGCATTTCGGCAAGCCGTTGCTTATGGGATTAACCGTGAAGCGATGAAAACTAATATTTTTAGAGGATTGGGTGAATTACAGCATTCGCCTGTGGCGATGCAAAGTCCTTATTATTTATCTCCAGAAGAAGGATTGAAGGTTTATGATTATGACCCGCAAAAGGCAAGGAAATTACTACTTGATGCGGGGTTTAAATATAATGACCAAGGAAAACTATTGGACTGGGATAAGAACCCAGTGCGCTTTACACTTTTGGTGAAAGCGGAAGAAAAATCTCGCATAGATGCAGCGGTTCAGATTCAAAACGATTTGAACAATCTAGGGATACAAGCGGATTTACAGGTGATTAACTTTAATGTGATTGTGCAGAAGTTGATGAGTCGAGACTGGGAAGCTTATGTGGGCGGATTTGGTGGCGGTGGCGTGGAACCTCACAGTAGCTTTAATATTTGGTACTCCCAAGGCTCATTACATCAATTTAATCAGGGGCAAATGCCTGGAGAACCGCCGATTCAAGGGTGGGAAGTATCGGACTGGGAACTGGAAATCGACCGTTTATTTGAGGAAGGGGTGAAGGAATTAGATGAGCGTAAGCGCCAAGAAATTTATGGTCAATTTCAACAGATTGTGCAGGAACAAGTGCCGTTTTTGTATTTAGTGAATCCCCTGTCTTTGCAGGCTGTGCGCGATCGGATTAATCCAATCAAGTTTTCGGCTTTAAATGGGGCGTTTTGGAATCTGTATGAACTTCAGGTTAAAACAAATTAATCATAGTTGTTAAGGGGGTTTGTTTCATCAGTTGCGGATGCGATCGCGTCTTTTAGATGAGAGGCTCATATCTTGCACCCGTTCCAGAAAGCGTTATTCTTTTAAGCTGAAGTTCCCCCCGTCCAGATGTACTACAGGGGACTGAACTCCTACTGCATAAGCATTTTAGCAATTTAGCCCCCTCAAATCGTACCCATGTATATTTAAGATTTTCTTAATATTCTTAGGAGAGAATCTGTGAGACAATTGTAGTCATGTACATAGAACGTGTTCCGAACAGAAATTCCCCACCCGCCGTATTACTTCGCGAGTCTTACCGCGAAGGAAAGAAAGTGCGAAAACGGACTCTAGCTAACCTATCTAAATTGCCGGATGAAGCAGTAGACGGTTTAAAAATTCTACTCAAGGGAGGTAAAGCCATTGAAGATATCGAGGAAGGGTTTAATATAGTCCGCTCTCGCCCTCACGGTCACGTTGCTGCGGTGCTGGGAACGATAAAAAAAATCGGCTTAGACTCGATTATTAGCGGTGAAAACACACGTAACAGACGATTAGTGCTATCGATGATAGC
>NZ_JBKHUP010000117.1:0-21169 GCF_046565525.1 Coleofasciculus sp.
TTTATTGGTTATTTGTGAACGGTGTGTTGGGCGAAGCATTCGCGTTGTAATTTTGACAGGAAACCGATCAATCTAGGCGCGAATGCTTCGCCCCTACGTTACGAAACGAAACGAAACGAAACGAAACGAAACGTCGCGAATATCGGGATTGATTGGCGACCACCCTAAATCCAATCGACAAATGACGAATGAAAAATGACTAACTCAATTTAAACTGACCCACTTCTTCTTGTAACGCTTGCGCGACTTGTCGGAGTTGTTCAAATGAGTAAGATACGTCACTGGCTCCTGTGGATGTGTGTGCAGCAATGTTTGCTACTTTTGTCATGGTTTCAGTTACAGATTCAGCGGCTTGTGTCTGAATTAATGTGGCATCTGTAATGGCTTCAACGAGTTTACTAATCTTGGCGGATACGGTGGTAATTTGGTTCAGGGAGGCGCGGGTTTCATCTACAAGTTTTGTACCCATAACTACCTGTTCTGTACCTGCTTCCATTGCAGTTACCACCTCGTTAGTTTCCGCTTGAATCGCCGCCACAAGCTTTTCAATTTCACTCGTCGCATCGGCTGACTGTTGTGCCAGCGATCGCACCTCGTCGGCAACCACCGCAAACCCTCGTCCTTCTTCCCCGGCGCGGGCTGCCTCAATGGAGGCGTTGAGCGCCAGCAAGTTGGTTTGGGCGGCAAAGGTGCTAATCAGGTTAACGACGGTGGAAATCTTTTGTGAGGATTCACCCAAGTGTTTGACTTTTTTCGCCGTTTCTGCTACGGTTTCGCGGATAGCGAGAATCCCGTCTACAGTACGGTTCATCGCCACGTCTCCTTCTTGTACCATTTGAGACGCTTCTTGCACAGCAGTTAAGGCTTGTTCAGCGTTATTCGCGACCATTCGCACCGACTGAGCCATTTCCTGGGCGCGGTCAAGAGCGACGGAAATTTCTTCGGCTTGGTGCAGCGCTTCTTCTGCCAAGGATTGAACCGCAACTTCATTAAAGCTCGTGGTTTCAGCCACTTGACCCGCCGCCGCTTGCACCTGGTTAACGATTTTCCGCAGGTTAGCAACGGTAGCATTATAGGAGTCCGCGATCGTACCAATTTCATCTTCCGTGACTCGTGCGCGAATGGTTAGGTCACCTTTACTAATCGGGTCTACTTCCTTGAGCAGTTCCAAGGCTCGGTGTTGCAAACCTTCTTTCAATTGACGCTGTTCTTCCGCCAGGTTTCGCGTTTGGTCAAGTAGAGTAAGTCGGTCAAGAGACAGTCGCATTTGGTCGGCTAAGCGCTGGAGGAAATCGATTTCCTCTGGCTGCCATGGGTGGGAGTTCTTGCAGTGGTGAACGCTGAGCAAGGCAAAGGGTTGACCTTGAGAGAGCAGTAAAACATCTAGGGTAGACTTGACTTCTAGATGTTCCATAAACTTTAACTGTTCAGCCGATAACCCAGCGGCGGTAATATTGGTGATTGCCACAATACCGTCATCGCTGTGAGTGGCAAGCTGTTTTGGCGACAGGGGGGGATGTTTGATATTGCTATTAAACGCATGAAACTGACCGGGCGTCACCGATTCAGCCACAGCATCGCCACTGCCGTCAGAGTTGAGACGATAAACAATGACCCGATCCGCTTTAAAGATTTTGCGAGCATTAATCACCGCGATATCAAAGATATCTTGGATCGCTTGGGCGTCAAAGGAACGGACACTGGTAATTTCTGCCAATAAGTTTGCCCTTTCTGCTGCCAAGGTTTGTTGCTGCACCAAAGTTCCGAGCTGTTGAGCCATGTCGTTGATGTTTTTACCCAAGACAGCCAGTTCGTCTTCCCCAGCCACGTTTATACGGGTATCCAAGTCTCCCTGACCAATTTTGGTTACCGCGTCGGCGGCACTCACAATTGGGGTTGTAGCGCGGTTGGCAATGGCAGCGGCTACTGCTGACACCAGCAAAGCGGTGAGCGCTGTACCACTGGCTAGAGCGAGAAGTAACTGTCGCTGCGGTTCAAACGCAATCTTGGTTGGCGTAGCTACAGCCGCACTCCAGGGTAAGTCTTGTACACCTTCAAGTGTTTGTAAGGGAGCATAAGCTAACAAACCTTGAGTGTTATCAATCGTGTCAGTTGTCACCTCACTTGCTGGTTTACCGGCGGTTTTCAGTTGCTCAAAGTGAGCAAACACTTCTGACGCTTCCTTATCTCGCTTCTGCGGCTGGTTCGATACGAAAATTTCGGCACCGCCTCCAGACAAGTCCATTAAATAGTATTGGTCACCGCCAGCGCCGAAGTTGGCAATCAAATCATCAAGGGCTTCCACAGGCATACGAGAGCGAATCACGCCAATGGTCTTACCTGTGAGATCTTTAATGGGTGAAGCAATGTGGATCGCGAATTTGCCACTGCTGTCAGAGATCGTGGGGTTGCCAATATAGGGTTGATCGAGCTTGAGGGCGGCTTGAAAGTAATCGCGATCGCTGTGGTTACCTACAGGCTCTCCCTGAGACTGTACAATCACATTACCCTGGAGATCAAACACGGCAATGCTGTCATAGATTTTGTAGAAATCGATGTAGTTGTCGAGAGTGGCTTGTTTTTGAGCCAGGGTTGTTGATTCAACCAGTTTGGGATCAGTGAGAATATTCAGATTTGCCAGAACCTGAATATCCCCGTAACGTTCCCGCATGAAGCGAATCACCTTATCTTCAATACCTTCAGCCCGGGCGATTTTAGCGTCGGCAATTCCTCGAACAACCGCTCGGTCAGCAAAATAGTAGGCAGTGATTCCAGTCACCAGTACGGGAATAGTACCAATAAGGATTGCCAGAGCCGTGGCTTTATTTCGCAGATTCAGCCGTTGCCACCAAGAGGTTGATGACAGTTGTTTGGGAATAGTTTGATTCTTTGTCTTGTAGCCTCCCCCATCAGGTTCTAGTCGTTTGAGAGCGTTTGGGATTGGAGTCGAGAGGCTGCGATCAGAAAGGGGATACTCCATGAGTGCTGCGCCATCATCACTGGATGTCAGTTTGGAAATAGCACCGTTATTCTTCGCGGAATTTGTGTTGGGTGATGTTTGAGTCATGATATGAACCTCATCGTTGAACATCAATAGGGTAGAAAGGATAGTACTCAACTGATCCGCAAGCCAAAGGAAAGCCTTGCGTTTGGTTAAGCAATACCGGATAGGTTATGAAATTAAGCAGAATTTTTTTGGCGATAGTTGTCAGCCGTCTTCAATTGGCTGCTTTCGAGAGATTTTTGATAGACGCCAATCGTAGTTAAAACATGCTTCTCGAATAGCAAGTAATGCAGATGACAAAATCTACTGAGTTTTGGGCATCGCTTCGGTAATGGCTGTACCATCGAGAACGGCTAACATCTCACCCGTGGATTTCACCCAATATCCCCGCAAAAATGGAGCAAGTTCGGGAGTAACGGGAGCAGAGGGTGGGGATTGAATCCCATCGGGGTTGCACCACTCCATATCTTCGACACGGTTTACCACAAGTCCTAGTATCTGACTTTTGACTTGGGTAGAGGTTTGTGACGGGGAAGGAGTATTTAACACAATTGCCGTGTAATTTGAAGCACCGGTTATCTGCTGATACCACGGCGTGAGTCCGACTAAATGTCCGATATCCACCATCCAAAGAATCTCACCCCGCCAGTTATAAACACCCATAACCCAAGGGGGTGTATGAGGGATGGGTACAATCTGACCCATGGGAATATTCAACACCTCAGTTAACTGACGAACGGACAACAAAGCGGTTGTATCCGGTAGCAGATGAAACCGCAAAAACTGTTCTTTTTCACTCGCTACAGACCCAGGCGATCGCAGCTGGATCTGCATGGACGATGAGAAGAGGTTTTGGGTTGATAAAGTGTCAGACATGGTCAGGAACCGTTTTGTTTGTAGTAGGCACTTTAGTGTTTGTAGTAGGCACTAAAGTGCCTTATGCTTGACTTACCAGCACGCTTCGTGCTGACTACGAACACTTTAATTAGGTGCGAATGAGCTGTTTAACAGTGCGGACGAGTTCATTTTGATCAACGGGTTTAGCTAGGTAAGCATCTGCTCCCTGTTTCATTCCCCAAAACTTATCCATTTCACCTCCTTTTGTCGAACAAATAACGACAGGAATATTGCTGGTTTCAGCCGCTGCTTTTAATTCGCGACAAACTTCAAAACCACTGCGACCCGGTAGCACGATGTCTAAAATAATCACATCCGGTTTTTGTTTGCTAATTTTAGTCAGAGCCTCTTCGCCACTATGAGCGACCAAGACATTGATCCCACCTTGCTGTAAGCAACTGGTGATAATTTGCATATCCGTTGAGGAATCTTCAACAACTAGAGCTGTTCCCATGGTAATTACCTAATGAATACAAAAGAAATTGGTCAATGATAGTTAGTATCAGATTCACGTCAATTCATCGCATTACTAACCCTGAACGATGAACAAGCAACAATCAATAAACACCCTGTTTAATATGCTTGTGGAGTACAGTGAGCAGATCTCTAGAACTTAAAGGTTTGCTCAAGAAATCCGATGCACCAACAAACTTAGCGTGAAGTCGATCCGCTGCCCCATCTTTTCCGGTTAAAAAAACAATCGGCGTTTTTTGGAAACAGGACAGTTTGCGTAATTGAGTGCAAAGCTCATATCCATTTACATTTGGCATCACCAAGTCTAAAAAGATTAGATCCGGTTTTCGTGCCAAAAGAGTTGGAATGGCTCGCAGGGCATTTTCCACACCAATAAATCGGTAACCTGCCGCCCCGATTACTTTTTCCATGGTGTGAATCACCCAACGACTGTCATCTACACAAGCAACCAGGGATTTAGTTGCATCTACGTTTGCACTTTTGAGTGGGGTTGTCGGCACGTTGGCTTTCCCCGAGGTGGGGGCAATACCCGTGGGATAAGCTTTAACCTTCTCTTTCCCTGGCTCTGCGAGGTGTCGTGGCAAGACGTGGCGTGGCACGTCTCTACCTTTTTCTGTTCTCTCCTGCTTGTCAGCACCAACATTTTCTCTATGCCTTGCCGTATTGGGGGTGGGTGCTGTTAAATCGGGAATGTTACTTAGTTCTACCCAGCCTAATTCCAAGTAAGGGATTAACGCTTGGGCAATGTCCACAACATGCCGACGCTGTTTTACCGCTAAGTCACGCAATGTATGTTGTCCGTCGAGTAGGTTAGTTAATGTTTGGTAAACCTCGACGGAACGGTTTTTGCGTAACTGTTCCGGTTGTTTGATCACCGGGGCTTGATTAGGAGAATAATCCGCAAGCTGGGCATTCTGCCAAGTCTGCCACAAAGATTGTACCTGTGCGATCGCTTGATCAATTTCAATCAAAACCAGTTTCGTGGGTAACGAATAATTATGCTGGATTTGATGGGTTACTTGCTTCGCTTGCACGAGCTCGAACACAACCTCAGTAAGCACAGCACGAATCATGTTGGCAGCTTGTTCTGGAGTGATTCGTCGCTGCTTGACCCATAGAGACAATAGCTGATAGTCCCAGCATGTTTTGGAATTAATACTGGCTAAATCACGCCGAATTGTATCAGGATGAGTCAAAATTTGAGGGCAGTGAATGGCTAAATTGCGTTGCCACCGTCTCACAGGATGAACTCCTCCTGTGGCATAAAGGATACCGCCCAGGTACAAAAAAAAGATCCATTGGTGTCCCTTTGGATCGTTCAACACCAGTTCGCCACTAAACTGAAATCGCTGCAAGGTTCTAAGAGACCGAACTTGCTCTAGGGAAGAGAGCGTTGGAGTTGAGATTACAGAGGGAATTTGTCTAGCCGTCATCGGTTTCTTGCTATGACTAAGGGATTAACAAAAGCAGGAAATGTCTAATAGTGTCGGTGTTTTATACCCGCGTTAGACTTCAGCCGCTTTTGAAGGGAACATCACCTTGAAACCCTAGTTACACAAAGTTTTTTCGTCTCAAAAAGACTACCTTTGCCAACTGTCAAAAGATCGGGGAATTTCTCTAGCAGGGATCTAAACAATGGTGCAATCACTACAGCGTTTTGAGCGATGTCAGACCTGGTATAGTAGATGCTGGTCTGATGCATGAATACCCTGCATCCCTACAATTAAGCTTGGAGTCCTTCGTTGTGCCTCCAAAACTTTAGAGATTCAAAATTAGTCAATCGCGAGTGGTAGAAGTCCCTACGTGGGTCAACTCTTTTCGGGGAGAATAAGATGTGCAGTTGGTTGGTCTGCGACTGGTCACTCCTGATCGGCTAAGAGTTGAGCTTTTAGATATTGTCTTACACGTTAGACAATCTGTCATACAGACTAACTTACTTTCGCATATTTGTCTAGAGGAATCGGAGCTGAAGTGACTATTTGAGGTAAGTTTTAGACAAAGCTTTACAAAAGACTCCGTTTCCTAAAGTTCAGGTTAATCCTTCCTCAAAATTTATTGAAAATAATAGGTAAATTAACTCAGTCTATAATTCTCCTTGACCTCGACACTTGATTTCAATGGGGTGCAAGTTCAAGGATTTAAAATAGTAAAATTTTTATCTACTCAAGAGATTATTTATAATTCAATAAATTGAACTTTTGAATTAATTTTTTTTGGTGTATTATTAATATATCTTTACATCAAAAGATAGGAAAATGGGAAAATTACTGAATGATACCAAATTGGCTTGGCGGTTAAAACCGCAGCTACACAAACAAAACCCGCCGACGCGGGTTTCAAAATCCTTAATCTTCCGTTATGACAAATGACATCTAGCCTTCGCTCAAATTCATCTGACCTCGAAATCCTGTAACAATGCGGCTACCATCTTTGAGGATATGAATCTCCATTTGATCAGAAGCCCAAGTAATTTGGTCTTTTAATGCGGGATTAAATACACGGACACGCTGATTTCGAGATGAGACGGGTGAATCGGGGGAATTAATCGCTAAGGATTCGACAAAGGGACCATCGACTAAAATATCGAGTTGTCGTAATAACTCTTGTGCGCCTGGAGGTGCATCAGGTGATTGCAGTTCTCCTAAAGTAAATCCACTAAATGACATAACATTTAACCCCGCCGCTTTGAGTTTCTTAGCTAACTGCGCTAGGGCTGGCGCTTGCCAAAAAGGTTCTCCACCAGAAAAGGTGACTCCTTGATTACGGCGATTGGATAAAATTTTATCCGCTAATTCATCAACAGCGATTAACTGATTAATTTCAAATGACCAGGATGCTGGATTGAAACAGCTAGGACATTCTCGGTTACACCCTTGCACCCAAACAACAGCGCGACAGCCAGGACCATTCACTTCTGACTCGTCAACGTATCCCATAATATTTAGATATCCAGGGGGAATATCATTGGTGATTCGTTCTTTGTCACTGGTCATTGGTCTTTTGTCCTTTGTCAAAGATTTCCACAACGCTTTAACTCAATCGGGGCGGGTTTAGTTGCATCTCTTGTGAGGTCAGAAACGATAATAGTGAAACCCGCCCCTACACACTCAAAACTCTTTTAACGGGGAGCGCATCGAACGGGGATATTGGTTTCGTCCTGTATTTTAGTGGCAAAGGCTTGTAAGACATCCCCACTAACTCGCTTGAGTTGTTGTACAGGATAGGAACGTGATTCAGTGGGGGTATGATTACCACGTCCATCGAGTTGATGAGTCAAGGGTTTAGGACGGGTGGGGGTGTTGAGTTGAATTTCATCGGGATGTAGTACTCGCACTAACTGCACGTAAGTTTCTTGACTGGGCTGATTCGGTGGGGTTAACAGCATTGTTTGTATTCCTATATGTCCTGGATACCCCTGACGAAATTCCTGGATACCTGTCCAGATTTTGAGCCAATCGAGTTCCATGACAGGACGATTGACACGCCGTAGTTGATCTTGATTCACAGCATCTAGTTTAACTGAGACTTTATCCGCTAAAGATAACGCCGCCTGCACGTCTGGATTACCTAAAAGTGTGCCATTTGTCAAGACCAAGACAGGTTTGTGAGTAATTTCCTTAACCTGAGAAATAATCTCAGCCAGGTTGAGGGCTAGAGTTGGTTCACCATTACCACTGAGGGTTACCACATCTACATCCCAAGGGGCAAAAGCTTGTAAATCTTGGATAATTTTTGCGGTAGGGACAAAAACTTGACGTTGGCTGGTGCGGACTTGAATTTCCCCTAGCTGACAATAGACGCAGTTAAATGAGCAAGTTGATTGGAGTCCAATGGGATCAATACCCAGCGATCGCCCGTAGCGCCAAGATGTCACTGGACCATAGACGGAGGTGAATGTGGCGGTTGATTGAGTGGTCATAATTTTTCCTCCTGTATTAGACGAGGATTCCTCACATCGGTTGCGAGGAGATGTTTTCTGGGTTGTCCGCTACTCAGTTGCGAGAGTTTGCCACTCCAATATGATAGACGAACTACACCACCGAACATGGTGTGAGTTGGTTTGGGTTGCGCTATCCTAAAAGAGGAGTTAGCTAGCCGCCAATGGAGTTGTAGGAGGAAGGTATTATAACTAACAAAGACAAGCAACGAATCAACCGTCAAATCAAGTCTCCTCAGGTTCTGTTGATTGATCACGAGAATAACAATCGCGGTTTGATCGATACTCGTGAGGCTTTACAACTGGCTAAAGATGTAGGTCTGGATTTGGTGGTAGTCTCTGAGCGTAAAGAGGCTCCCGTGGCAAAAATATTGGACTACGGTAAGCATCAGTACCAACAGAAGAAACGCCAGCGCCAGAGTTCCAAGCCAACGCTCAAGGAAGTGAAACTGCGTCCAAATGTGGGCGAGTCCGATTACAGCTTACGCATCAACAGAGCTGTTGAGTGGTTGAAAAAAGGGGATTCCGTGAAGTTTCAGGTGCGTCTGCGGGGTCGGGAACATCAACATCGCGATCGCGCCACAGAACTGCTGGAGCGGGTGGTGACTGATCTGGGTGAAGTTGGCAAAGTTCAGTCTTTTGATCGACGGGCGCTGGTGCTTCAGATTGTTCCATCCTAAATTAGTGTTACCGTGTGGGTAACGCTCTTGCGAAAAAAGCCCCCCCGTTTTAACCGGGGGAGTATCAATGCTGATGTCTAATCGACCATCACCTTTGTCAAACCTTAGCGGGATGTGAGGTGATCAGGATTGGGTTACCCTGGTAGAAGTTAGCCCGTAGGAGATTCTATTGAACTTAGGAGGAAAGTCTTATCGCTAAGAAACAGAAACAACTGATGAACCACAAAATCAGATCACCTCAGGTTTTGTTGATTGACCATGAAAATAACAATCGTGGTTTGACTGATACCCGTGAGGCTCTACAAGTCGCTAAGGATGCAGGACTTGATTTAGTAGTCGTCTCTGAAACTAAAGACGGTCCCGTGGCGAAGGTTTTGGACTACGGGAAACATCAGTACCAGCAGAAAAAGCGTCAACGCCAAAGTTCTAAACCAACGCTTAAGGAAGTGAAATTGCGTCCGAATGTTGGTGAATCCGATTACGGCTTACGCATCAAAAGAGCGCTCGACTGGTTGGATAAAGGGAATTTAGTTAAGTTTCAGGTGCGTCTGAGAGGTCGAGAACATCAGCATCGCGATCGCGCAAACGAATTGCTAGAGCGTGTGATTGCGGATCTCGGCGAAGCGGGGAAAGTCCAGTCTTTTGATAAGCGATCGCTGATTGTTCAGGTGGCTCCCGCCTAGATTAGCCTTTCACTCAAAGATCATATCATTTAGATTGTAGAGACGTTGCATGCAACGTCTCTATAATTGTTTATTTGTCTGGTTGAGGATGTGCTACATGAGAGGGAGGACTAGCACAGAGCGATCGCAGGTTTGGTAGAACTTTACAATCCTTGATAAAAATGGACAGATCTGAACTCTATGAAACAGATTTTTATGCTTGGACTCAAGAGCAGGTGACGCTGCTCAAAGATCAGCATTGGGATCAATTAGACAGGCTCAACCTAATTGAGGAAATTGAAACCTTGGGTCGCCAAGAAAGAAAAGAACTGAGGAATCGGCTAGGATTGTTATTCGGACACCTGCTGAAATGGCAGTTTCAACCCGCAAAGCGCAGCAATAGCTGGTTAGGTACAATTCGAGAGCAACGCATTCAAATCAAGCTGTTGTTGCAGGATAGCCCCAGTTTGAACCCCTATCTAGAAGAGGTATTCCTGACGGCTTACGAACTGGGTTTAGCGTTAGCCATTCGTGAGACTCAGTTAGGTGAAAAGCTTTTTCCCGAAGCATGTCCTTACACTCCAGAACAAATCATGAATCCTGAATTCCTACCGGAGCCGAATCAGGATGATAGTCAAGGGGAGTAAATGATCCACCGACAATAAGAAGATTTCACGTTTCATTTTGCCAAACTATAAATACTCCTGCTCGATAATTTTTCAGATTTCAGTATCCAACTTAGGAATTTTGTTGGTGACAACATCCCACACAATATCGTAATCAACGCCAAAATAATTATGGATTAAGCGGTCATCCATTCCCGCGATCGCACGGCATTCAATTGTGGTATAGTTCTGATACCAAATCCGCCTTTATTACCCCCTTTTGCCACGGCGATTGAAATCGCTGCTACACAAACAAAGTCCGCGTAGGCGGACTTCGTTATAACGGGGGTAGCTAACCCTGATTTGGTATAACGTAGTGTATCAAGTAGTTGTTTAACCGCTTTGCCAATTACTTCAATGCTATAGCAAGCCCTAAATAGAATGGAACAAGCGAGAGGCTTGAAACCCAGCTATAGCAAGGATTTCAGGTTTAAAAATTGCCACAACCTAAATAAGATTGCTATACGAACATAACTTAAAGGATTTGGTGAATAGTCTCAACAACCTGCTCAACAAACTTAACTGCATCGCTAACGAGACTTTCATCAATGTTCCAGCGGCTGCCAATATTATATGTAGGATCTATATCAGCTTCATGAGCAATTTTGTTTCTACGATCAACTATTGCACTCAGTTGTTGTTTAAGATCTTTGGCGGATCTGCTCAACGTCTGAGCAACCTCTTCCCACAATTTCTTATCTGAAATTAGTCGAATGGCATCGGCTATTTTTTCAGGTTGCTGAAAGCTTTGATAGCTAAGACGTTCTCGGACTTCATCTTCTAGCCAAGAGGCATTGTTCAGTCTGTTCAAAACGCCATTTGATATAACTGGGAGCAAAGCCGAGACTGTGTGAGATTGCTGCAAAAATGAGGAACCTTGACTTTGTTGGATTTCATTCTCTAACCAGGATACAATATCCATCGCTATCAATCGTTCTTGTCGTGCGCCACCTAGGGAAACTTGAAAACGAGAAAATGCAGATTGAGAACTGTTGTTTGGAGGATTAGGTTCAGAACGCTGACCCCTGTGAATCTCTAGCATTCCTAGTGTTACAACTTCATGGACATAGTAATCCAAGGCGCTCACAGCTAGAACCAGAGCAGCCCTCAAAATATCTGACAAATCTAGGGCGGGAGTGGATTGGGCTTTAACAGAGTTGTGAATAGAAATCAGATCTCGAACACGAGCAATGCTGATTCGGAATTGATCAAGCGCTGACTGCATAGGAAGGAGAAGTTAGTCCTATAATCTTATCTGCCAATTCAGCAAATGTTTGTTTAAAATCATCTTGTTTTGCTTGGTTGTTTTTTAGCACTATTCCTGTTTGGTTTAACTGTTGAGCAGTAAGGGCATAGATTGGAGTTTGATGCTCCTGAGAAAGAGCAATGAGACTATTAAAGTTGGAAATTTTTGTTAAGCAAAAACTGTCAATGATTCCATGTTCAGCATAGAATTGATCGGGAAGTAACATACTATTTTTACGTAAAATTGGAATCAACTTAGAGGAAACATCTTGCTCAATTTTCTGAATCCATTTTTCAAAAGCAGCCGTTTCCTTGCCGCGAATGATCCGAAAATTTTGAACAATAGTACCTAAAAAGCGTAGTGTAATGTCAGGAAATGGATAGGAGGCTTCTTTCAACACAGGAAGTGTACTTGCTTGTTTAGCCCATGTGTACCATTTGGGTAGAACTTTAGCTAACGAATCAATTGCCATTACAGAAAAGAAATCGGCAGTAGTAGGCACGATAAAAAAGTCACTGGTCATTAGTAAATTTTGATTGATTGATCCTAAGCTTGGACTCATATCAATCAAAATATAATCTGCACTAAACTTTTTAGCCGTTTTCTCCAATAAATCTGTAATAGAGCCGGGTAAGTTTTTGAGAACCTGAATTGAGCCACTTAGCTCTTGAGCAATTCCCAATGAGACTTCATATTCCGCAAAACCCACATGACCAGGTAGTAAAAACAGTCGCTCTTGTCCCTCAATGGGAATGCAGTCTACTGCCTCAATAGCCCTTGGCTGTGACTCAAAAGCTGGTGCTAGCCCTGTTCTAATATTTGAATGGGTATTGTAAATCGCCTCAATTCTTTCCTCGTCGCTCTCTGTTCCTTGCCCTAAAGCCATACCCGTTAGGTTGCACTGGGGGTCGGTATCTACAAGAATTACTGTTTTTCCCTTTGAGGCAAGCATCCAACCAAGATTGAATGTGGTTGTAGTCTTACTGACTCCACCTTTGTGATTAAAGAAGGCAATTTTTTGAACCATTGCACTTACCGTCTCTTAGTTGTTAAAATTTCTATTTTAGTATAGCTTGAGCCTGACTTTTCCGGACTTACTCTGCAAAATGGTTAGTTTCAAGGACTCCCATGCTAGCTCTACCTAGGTTTTATGCCTCAATAGTCACCTAATCAGCACAGAATTGAGATACAAAGCCCTGCTAAAATGGAATTAATGGCGAAGTAAAGAAAAAAGCAGAAGAATATTCAAAAGTTAACAGTCTAGAATTTCCTTAATAACACTTTGTATATCTCGGTCGCCAGGACGTTTGGTAAACTGCTCATGACTATAAATCCAAACAGGTTTGACTATGCAGGTAGTCGTATTGACTAAATACATCAATCTGATTTGTCCGGAAGCCCCTTTGGAAATCCTAAACTCTAACTTGTGAAATGTCCATCCTTCTGTTAATTTAATCTTTCCCGGCAACGGTTCATTTCGGGAGTTTCTGGGATACTGATCTTCAGTTAAATCTTCTAAGATGTCGGCGACAAGCTCAACAAAACTAGCGCCATGAACTTTGACAAGTTTCTTGAAAGAACGTTTGAAATTATCGGATTCTTCAATCAAGAATTGACTTGAGCCAGTCACGCACTTCTCCTTTCTGAATGCGATTTGGGCATTGTGAAGTCTGAACATCCGTCAGAATTTTGGACATTACCGACTCATACGCAGGATTGTCACGTTCTATGACATCGAGCTTTTGATGACCGAGTTCTTTCATATCCTCTCGCAGAATGGGTTCAGTTGAACTTGCTTCAGGTGGTAATCCCCTGCGAGCTTTGCGCCAAGGAAACTCGAAGTGAGTCATGCCACTCAGTCGATAGGCATGATAGCTACCGAAATATTCCCACGTTTCTTTTAATAGCTCTTGCTTGTCATCAGGTATCTGTAACAAGAATTCTTGGGTAGGAATGGGTAATTGTTCAGCTTCAAATTTACTATAAAATCTATAAGCAGGAGGACAAACAGGACCGTACCGCCATGCTTGGATTTCCTCATCAAACAATGGCTCATCGTACAAGGCTAAATGTAGACTTTGTGCATAATACAGAAGCTTTTGAACCTTCATATTGGTCATTTCAGCTTCTATACCGTCCTCGTATGCTCTGACAATGAAGTAGCGAGCTGCATTGAGACAATCGATCATAGCCTAGACCCGCAAACTAAAACAATCTTAAAGCAAACATACATACTTAGTATTATAGTCGAAGTCTATGTTTCTGTAGTACATGATTACTATTTTAGTGACAGTGGCACTATAGGGTTCAGGTTTGGAGTTGGGTAGTATGGTCAGCCTATTAAAATTGAGATCTTGCAGCACTCTTGATCAACCTCAAGTGACCGTAAGATGGGTAAGAATAACTCAACTAACGATACCACAAGCGTTTCAAGTTGTATAAATTTTACCTCCCTTACATCCAATCGGCTGATTGAGGATGATGCAGGATGTAAGTTGAAACGAATATCCGCTTGAATCGCTTATCTCGTCTGTAGACTTGACTCAATTGGATAATCCTTTGATACTGGAATTGGTTCCACTAGCGACAAACCCAATAAACGCAGACCCCAACGCTCAAACCAAGGTACAGATAACCCCCATCGCATCTTGGTCAAGAAAAATCGCTCAAAGGCAATCTTCAACCAGCTTACCCAACGACCCCGTTTTGCGATCGCACGTCGCCGTTGACCCGTTTTCGGATCAGGTAAAACGGGATCAGCTAAGAATACAATTCCCGTATCACCAAAATCCGCCATACAAATTGCTGCCAAAGTTGGCGTCATCGGTGCAGCTTGAATCACACCCAACTCTCTAGCAATGTTGTGCGCCACCGCCATACCCATCGCCTCCGCCATTTGCCCCGTTTTTGGCACACCGATAGGCAAAGGAGTCTTTTCTGGTGGCGATAACTGCACCACCACCCCCGCACTATAGATAGAGGGAAATGAGGGATGCTGATATGTTGGTAATACAGGTAGAAAACCCTTCTCATCACTCAACCCAGGAACATCTCGGACAAAGCCCGGTCCCCGGAACGGCGGTAGCAGCATGGCATAGTGGAATGGTAGCGTATGACCTTCTGCCAAAGTGATCTGCTGCGGATGAATGGCAGTAATTTCAGCATTCTCAATCACCTCAATCTGCCGTTGACGCATTAATTCAGTTACCAACTCCGCCGAATGTGCCATACCCCCAATTCCCAAATGACCCGCATAGGGTTCTGGGGTAACAAACGTAATCGGTACTTGTTCTCGCAATCCCTGTCGCCGCAATATCCAATCGGCTAATAGGGCAAACTCATAAGCCGGTCCCATACAACTCGCACCTGGAACCGCCCCCACAACCAAGGGTCCGGGATTTTCCAGAAATTTTGCCCACGCTTGTTTTGCCATCAAAGCATGGTGAGGATTGCACACCGATTGGGTGTAACCGCGATCGGGTCCTAATCCTGGTATGGTATCTAGCGCTAATTCTGCCCCGGTAGCAATCACTACATAGTCATAATCAATGGACCTGTCTCCCACCCTTAACCATTGAGCGTGGGGGTCAAGATCGGTTACCTTACCTTGAACAAACTCAATTTGACGGGATTTTACCACAGAAGCAATATCTACTTGAATTCGCTGGAGTGGAGTCAAATTGAATGCAACCCAAGGAAGAGAAGGAATAAACGTAAATTGAGGTTTGTCACAAATCAACGTAATTCGGTGGACGTGAGGCAGGAGATGCCGCAGTTCGTAAGCGGTGGGTAGTCCGCCAATACCCGCACCGATTACCACAATATGAGCCATGATTACACCACGGTTTATTAAAACTATACAACTTTGTAACTATATTTACAATCTATATGAACTCAGCCATGCCCCACAACGAAACACCTGTAGGAAGTGTGTAGGAATCACCCCCTTGCCATCCGTGTCAACTTAAGCCACAACCCTCGCACTCGTTTTCAGGGGAGGCAGAGCCTCAAAAGGAGCATTCCTAGGCAGAGCCTAGGAACGAGGGTACTACGAAAAAATTACCCACACCTGAAGCAGATCATCTCTCCCCAAAAATTATTACTTGACTAAATAGTAAGATAGTTATTAAGCTAGATAACAAGTCGTAAATCTTTTTTACACAAATCGGAGGATATCCATGGAAGAGAGTCTATCTGCAACGATTTCGCCTTTCAAGCTTAATTATTGATAAAGGCAAAGCTCGCTCATTCTGGATGCAGGAATTGCACAATTATTTAGGCTTACCACCGGATACTCCGGGTCGTGTCCTGCTGCAACAAGGGAAACAGCATTATACATCTTTAAACGGCGATATGCTGAATGGTTATGTTGAGGAAGTGGTGGATGAGGGAGATAGGTTTGCCGTGCGGGTGAAAGTGGGTCGTAAAAATAGTATTTACCCCGTCTTATACTCGAAATACTTAATTGCGGCGAGTGGCATTATCGACAATTTACCCCTTTTGGAGGATATGCAAAATGTCTTTGATTATGCAGGATATAACTTGCATGTCTGTATGGTTTGTGATGGCTACGAAATGACAGATAAACAATGTGGTTTCTTTGCGGGTAGTGAAGCCAGTATTGAAGAAATGGTGTTTAATCTCAGTTGGTTTACACCTTATATCACCGTGTTCACCCATGGACTGTTTAAGGTGAGTGACTCAATGCGTTCCCAACTGCAAAACCATGGTTATCGTTTGGTGGAAATCCCGATTAAGAAATTTCTGGGTGAAAATCACCAGATGACGGGAGTTGAGTTGGTGGATGGGTCAACTATTCCCTTAGAAACTGGATTGATTTCTCTGGGGTCACGCTATCATAATACTTATCTCAAAGGATTCAATTTGGATGTCAAGGGTAGTAATCTGATTAGCGATAAAATGGGGCGGACGTCTCACCCGCGAATTTTTGCGATTGGAGACTTGAAGGTGGGGTTAAATCAAGTGGTTGTAGCGGCTGGAGATGGTGCTTTAGCAGCGACTCAGATTTGGCGAGATATTCGTCGGGAATCGGGTCCCCGCCCCTGGGAGAAAAATCGAGCGCTTTCTGTTTAGCGGCAGGAGTGAATGGGTTATGAAATATGAGATGAGTAGGGAGAATAATCAAAGCAGTAATTGTGCCAAAGTCATCTAATTTGGTTAGGTTTAATCTTGCCTTAAAGCCTACCATTTAAGGGGATGTGTTGCTGAGGATAATTTTTTCATACCAACAATGAATAAACAACTCTATCAAGGAAAAATAATGATGAAAAGCAAAAAAATGATATCAGGACTGCTCCTGGTATTGTTACTGGTTTTAACCCTATTCAGTGGTGTATTCTTCCCTAAATCTGCTCTAGCTGCCGTAGAATCTAAGGTGACGAGTCCACCTAGCGCAGAAGTATATACAGCAGTGGATCAGTTGCTGAATTCGCTACCGCGAGATTACTACACAGTGAGGCGGGTAAAGCAGTTGAAAAACCAGCTCAAAAAGCCAAATAATGTAGTGTTGGTTGATGTGCGAGAACCGTCAGAATATGCTTCAGGACACATTCCTGGCGCTATTAATGTTCCTGTGCGATCGCTCACTAAAAATTTAGATAAAATTCCCACGGATAAACCTGTTGTTTTATACTGTTCTAGTGGGCATCGCACGGCAATTGGCATGACAGCATTGCGGTTGTTAGGTTACACGAATGTTCGTAGTTTTCCTCCCAGTATTAATGGCTGGAAGGAGGCTGGTGAACCTTTAGAAAAGTAAATCCGTTTAATTCTAAGACCACTTTTCTCGCCTCTGGTTAGGAAGGCTCTTGAGTAGGCTCTGCCTCCTGTGGTATGGTAGCGGCAGAGCCAAATTAACTAGGAAAAGCTGATTCTATCCTGGATCAGTCTTGCCCACCCTACATAAAATCTAATCAGGTATAATTGCTCACCGTTAATAGGCGGTAGATAAGGGTAGGATCAGGCTAACTACTGAATGTTTTTGTCTCCGGCTCTCTCACCGGATTTGTTGGCAAATTAAACAGAATTTGTCAAGTCACCCCCATCTGGAGCTTGATAAAATCAATAACGGTTGTCAATCCGTTTTGAGTCTTTAAATTCGTAAATACAAATGGCTTATCGCCTCGCATCTTTTTGGCATCTCGTTCCATCACGCCCAAATCAGCCCCAACCATTGGCGCTAAATCTATTTTATTAATTACTAGCAAATCCGATTTGGTAATTCCGGGTCCACCTTTGCGGGGAATCTTGTCACCGGCGGCGACATCTATCACGTAAATAGTCAAATCCACGAGTTCCGGGCTGAAGGTGGCGGCTAGGTTATCTCCCCCACTTTCTAAGAAGACTAAATCTAATGGGGTGAACTTTTGTTCTAACTCTTCAATTGCTGCTAAATTCAGGGAGGCATCCTCTCGAATCGCCGTATGTGGGCAACCTCCCGTTTCCACACCCCGGATGCGATCGCGCTCTAATGCTTGAGAGTTTACCAAAAACTGAGCATCTTCCTGGGTGTAAATGTCATTGGTGACAACAGCAATTTGATAGGATGCCCGCATCGCCTTACACAAAGCATCCAATAAAGCGGTTTTTCCGGAACCCACTGGTCCTGCAATACCAACGCGGAATGTACTCATCAACCGTATTTGGGATGTAATTTCTCAACTATAAACTAAAATTGACGAGCTATCTGAGTATTATTCAGCCTTGCGCCCCTACGGGTGTGGTATTACATCATGAAAGCGGCGATAGTCAATAATTCGCCGTCCATCTCGACTTCTTGATAAGATATCCACAAACCGCTGATTCCAGATAATTTCCTCAGCAATATACGAGTGACGGGCATGAATAGTTTGGGAAACAGTTTCATCTAACCCCGTAAACGTTACCACAATTTCCACCTCGGCTTCAGCTAGGGACTCTGGCGTCATCCCAAACAAAGAACTACTCTGATCAATAGGATGCATCGCCGTCCAAGTTAATGTAAAAATAGGCGTCTGACTACGAACCAATTTTAGGTCATAAAACCGACGCATAAATTCCCCTTCTGCTGTGATCTCATTACGCAGCAAACTCACCGTTAACTGCGCTTCCAGAATTTGGTTATAGCGTTCATTCGCCATCCGAAACATTAACGTCGGCACACCATTGTGAACAGTAATAACCGCCACACGACTGAACAGAACTCTGGCGGTAGGACGAGAAAAACGGGCAAACATTAATCCTGTCGCCGTGGTGAGTCCCATTAAACCAGTTAGGGATTCAATGGTGACTAAGATATTTGTGTAGGTACAGTCTGGGCGGGGATACATCGCACCGTAGCCAATCGATGCCATGGTTTGAACACTGAAGAAAAAAGCGTCCCAGAACGAACCCGGACGGGCATTTTCTATGCAATCACCGCCTGCCAAATACAAAACAGCAAATACAACATTAATGAGTATATAACCCCCCCCAATCAGCACGAAGAACCAAGACCAATCCAGCGTCAACAGTAAATGGTAAGGATCACGCCAATGGCTGTGGGATATTCCTTTTCTAGCGATATCAAACCGACTGCGCTTATCCCGACTCACGATGCGGGATTGGGAAAACTGACGAGGTGTTTTGTTCATTGAAGTTGGCGAAGGTATCCGCTCTGATTCTTCATCGTATACCTCGTGAGACTCCGGATAAGAGCGAAGCAAGCCGGAGAGGGATAGAGGTCAAATCTTGCTACTCGATGTGGCAAGATTTGACAATCCAGTTGAAGGCACGACAATTAACCCCGTGCTTCGCTGCAACAACTGGACTTTTTTGGCGGTAAACTGCCCTAGTCGCTTCCAGTTTTTATCGGAAACAGAAACTTGTTTCTCGGTGTCTCCAGAACACCAGCCTATGTAAACCTTTCCTGCTTTTTCAGCTACAACCTTGTCTCCCTTTCTGAAGCCATGGCGGGTAACTGTACCACCATATTTGCGTCGTACATCACCTTTAGATGGGACACACAGATGTAATTGTCTACGGCTAATTGGTGGTCTACGGACTATTGCAAACGGTGCAGGTGTAATCTGAACATCACCACACCAGTTGCCATATTTAGCCTGATTAGAGTGCCATTCTCGCCATTGGGTGAACTCAAACGCCGCCAAGGTTACACCGTCAACAGCGTGTGTGGCTGGTGTCTGATTGGCTTTGTCTTTTTTGTCCTTGGGCAGTTCTAACCATTTTCTGAGTTGGCTAGTTCCGTTACCGTCCCTCTGCCATCCCTTGTGAATTCTAACAGGGGCTAGTTCAGACAACCAAGTCAGCATTTGTCGCTGACCCACCATGACTGGAGAGAACCCGATCCCAGACTTTGCCGACTTACGCCCACTGGTTCTGTCAACGTCAGCCATGACTAACTCGTAGTGAATGGCACTAATCGGAAACAGTTTAAACAACTCTTTGACTACCCGTAACTCTAGCTGCTTATTAGCTCGAATCGAAGGCGGCAATTTACCCTGTCTTCGGTTTTCAAATCTGGCTTGACGGTGGCATCTTTCAGAGTAGGGTAACTTCCTGTCTGGACTAGGGAAACATCCAGAGGTCTGTACCAAACCGAGACTCTATGCGGTATTCAACGTTTAATTGCCGTTTGTCCGGCAATCCCTAACCAAAGAGCGATAGCTAGGTTAGGGTTGTTGAATCCTCCTCAAGAGGCGTATCCCGTAGAATACTGTCAATGTCTCGCATTCCTGGCAGAATCCGCAGAATTTCCAGGCGATTCTCCTTCACTCGATACACAACCACATAAGCCGTCTTGCCAATTAAAGGCGTTACTAGCTCCCTGATACCAAACACCCGCCCCGGCTTACCCAGGTTGGGCATAGACGCTAATCTATAAATACTCTGTTTCAGACGAGTAGCAACTTGTCGTGCCGCCTGCGGGTTATTCTTAGCAATATACGAGCGGATGCTTGCCAAATCCTGGACAGCAAGGGAAAGGAAAACTAACTGCATGGGGCGGGTTTTTCATCCTCCATCCCCCAGGAAGAAAGCCAAGCTTCCACATCATCACCCTCAACCCACTCAGCTTGTGGGCTATCGGCAAGGGTAACAGCTTCTTCAATCATCTGAATCTGCCAGCTTTGCTGCTCCACATATAAAGCAATTGCCTCTGCCGCCAGCCAGGATTTGCTGCGTTTTGTACTCAAAGCTAGGGCATTGAGTTTTGCCTTAACCTCTGGTGTTAATCGGACGGTGACAACTTCAGTTTGAGACATACATTGCCTTGTTTATTGACCAGTCTAATCTAAGTGTATACTATGTATACAATCGCATTAAACTGTCTTGAGCTTGAACCCAGTCCTTGCCTTCCTACATGACGGCGAAAGAGAGACAGGAACACCTTGTCTATTGATTAGGTTTTCTGAGAATGCACTGAAATAGGGGCAATCCAGGAATTGCCCCTACCGAACCGTTAAGATGTCCAAAAACCTAGACTATTCGGGTTTACAGCATGAGCGATGGTGAAAGCCCCCGTACTGAGCGTCGGGGGATGAAACCGAGCAAGTCGTAAAGACAGCGGGATTTATCCCGCAATAATCCCCTTAAGTAATATAATATA
>NZ_JBKHUP010000118.1:0-21162 GCF_046565525.1 Coleofasciculus sp.
ATTCTCCTGAATGAAGGAGTCCGGGCTTGGCTGGCGCCTCAAGACCAACCACACCAGAAGTTTGTATTCCCTGAGGAGGTACTACCACGTGGTAACGCTCTCTAGTAGTTCCATGGTGGCGGGAAACCGCGACCAAGAATCATCAGGTTTTGCCTGGTGGGCGGGTAATGCCCGTTTGATTAATCTATCCGGTAAATTACTGGGGGCTCATGTCGCCCATGCTGGATTAATTGTCTTCTGGGCTGGGGCAATGACATTGTTTGAAGTTGCCCACTTTGTTCCAGAAAAGCCCATGTATGAACAGGGCGCAATCCTTTTACCTCACCTTGCGACCCTGGGTTGGGGTGTAGGTCCCGGTGGTGAAGTGATTGACACATTCCCTTACTTTGTGGTAGGGGTGCTGCACATCATTTCGTCTGCTGTTCTGGGTCTGGGCGGTATCTATCACGCGGTTCGTGGCCCAGAAACTTTAGAAGAGTACTCCGCCTTCTTTGGTTACGACTGGAAAGATAAGAACAAGATGACCACAATCATCGGGTTCCACCTGATTGTCTTAGGTCTGGGTGCTTTCCTGCTCGTGATTAAAGCCATGTTTGTGGGCGGTGTTTATGATACATGGGCGCCCGGTGGCGGTGACGTGCGGATCATTACTAACCCAACGCTGAACCCAGCGGTGATCTTCGGTTATCTAACCCGCTCTCCCTTTGGTGGAGAAGGCTGGATCATCGGCGTCAACAACATGGAAGATATTATCGGCGGACATATTTGGATCGGTCTGATCTGTATTTCTGGCGGTATCTTCCACATTCTCACCAAGCCCTTCGGCTGGGCACGTCGCGCCTTTATCTGGTCTGGAGAAGCGTATCTCTCCTACAGCTTAGGTGCGTTGTCCCTAATGGGCTTTATCGCCGCTTCGTTTGTTTGGTTCAATAACACCGCTTATCCCAGCGAATTTTATGGTCCAACCAACGCAGAAGCATCTCAGGCTCAGTCCTTCGTCTTCTTAGCGCGTGACCAACGGTTAGGGGCGAACATTGCTTCAGCTCAAGGTCCTACCGGTCTAGGTAAATACCTGATGCGCTCTCCGACTGGAGAAATTATCTTCGGTGGTGAAACCATGCGCTTCTGGGATTTCCAAGGTCCTTGGTTAGAGCCGCTACGTGGTCCTAACGGACTGGATGTAGATAAGCTGAGAAATGATATTCAGCCTTGGCAACTACGCCGTGCGGCTGAGTACATGACCCATGCACCGAACGGTTCTATCAACTCCGTTGGTGGCATTATCACGGAAATGAACGGGTTTAACTACGTTAACCCCCGTGCATGGTTAGCTGCGGCTCACTTTATCTTAGGATTCTTCTTCTTGATCGGTCACCTCTGGCATGCAGGTCGCGCTCGTGCGGCTGTTGCTGGATTTGAAAAAGGTATTGACCGTGAGAGTGAGCCAGTGCTGTTTATGGGTGACCTTGACTAGATTGGTTCATTTCATCCACTAAAATTTAATTTGCTTGAAGGCTCTTGTTGAAACGCAAGAGCCTTTTTATATAGAGCAAAAACTCTGTAAAAAGATATCGAATGGAAAAGAACAAAGGCAATGGAGAAAAGTCCGACGTTTCCATGGCTATCTTTAGGCGCAATTCCTCGGTTTATTCGACAAAGTTTAGCGGATGGAGAAACCGCAACATTACGGGCGTTTCGGACTTGGGTGAGAGAACAGCCGTCGGATTAGAGATAAAAGGCGCTCACACTCATTAATTAGAAATACTCTGCAGAGAACCAAATTCAGGAATTCAACCCAATTCCCCTAACACCCCTCGACGAATAATTTCCGTCACTTCCGTTGCCATCCTAGCATCCAATTCCACCACCTCACGCTTCGCATCCCTGGGTTCTAAACGCTTTGCCCCCTTTAATGCCATGCTAAACGTCACCAACTCTGGCACACCCATTGTACTTGGTTGAATAAACTGAACCAACGCCACATAAACCGCTTCCGCCCGATTCCGCATCTGAGTTACACCATTCCCCAGTTTAGAAATAATCACCGGAGCACTAATTTTATCCTGTAAATTTAACATATCTAATGCCCCATCCGTTAAACGCGCCGCATCTGCACCCATCGCCCGAATCACCGATTCTAAACTATGCCATTGAGCACCCGGTAGCCGTGAGGATTGGGGGATGTGATAATGCCAACCTAACATCGAGATCATTCGAGTTAAATCATAAGCCGTAATCGTATTTTCGCCGCGATGTCGTTCTGATACGCCTTTAAGAATAACATTTCGGGGACGCCACCATCCTTGAGGCGGTTGCGTTGATAATTCGGGTTCAGGGATTAACGGTTCTTCGCCATAGCGTCCCGTGAAAATCAAGTTTTGATTTCCAGTCATACTTTTCAGCCAATTCTCTAACTCGGCGGGAGTCGAAAATTGCTTTAACATTGCCGCGAGGGAGTTGGATGAGGCAATTCGATTTTCGTAGGATAGAATATCTTTAAGGACATCATGGAAAGAGTATTCTCGGTATTGTCCGCTTAAATCTCTGCCTCGAATCAGGCAGGTATCAATATCCGTCTGAAAGGCATTAGTGTTGCTGCGAGAGACGACATTGAGAATGGGGATAATTTTACTACTACTCCAAAACTCCGTTTTACTCAAGGCATTTCTGCCTAGCCATTTGGTCTTGAAGTCTCCGTTAACAAAACCGCCTACACACAGACAAGCTTCGGTAATCTCTGGATGCAAAAAGCTTAATCCCTGGTCATCAATATCGGGGAGTTGTCCAACGGGGGGGAAAGGTTGGAAGTGGGTGGTATCTTTGGTGACCGAAACCAAGGTTTTGCCATCGGGCTTTTGCATCAGACGGGCGGCATAGTCTTTGATTTGGGTTTTGTAGGCAGAGGTGTCAATTCCTTTATAAAATAGGGCGGGTTCGTCAATGCTTCCCTTAACGGATTCTTTTAAGAAGGTTTTATAAATCGTTTCTTTATCGGTGTCTTTTAGAGAGAGGAGGGATTTTCTGTCATCAGGCAGTAGTTTTTGCGCCCACCCTTTCCCAAATTTATTACTGTCCCTATTATTCAAGTAAACCGATTTACTGAAATCAGTCATTGCCTGTTCTGTCCGCTGACCATAGGCGCCATCCAGCCAGGAACCACCAGGGTAAAATCCTAGGCGATTCAGTTGGGTTTGGATTTGCTTGACTAATTCTGGGTCAGTCTTCAGGGTATCTAAGTGAATCACGACATCGTGATGAATAATATCTGTGAGTTTCATTGGTTTATTGATTATTTTTTTTAATTTAACAAGGAATTTTTCTTCTTTCTCAGCTTTGGGTTATACCTGGGTTGATTTGTTGTAGTTTAAAGTCCAGTAATTTTAAGTATGTGGAATAGACTCTACGGGTTTTCTGGGCGCAAGGCTTGCGCCCCTACCGGTTTGGTGCATTACGCGGTTGAAAAGCGCACCGGGCAAGATATGCGATCGCATACCCTAGGCTCAACCCAATCAAAGCGCGATCGCACTGCTTCCCCAAATCAAATCAACAGGCGGTCGCGCCATTTTTATGGTATAGTTTTATCCGGAAAAAATAGATACATTTAATCCCAGTCGTTGCGGTTTAAACCGTCCTGATCTTGAGTAATACTCACGCTAATGGTTGCAAGACTTGAAACTGAGACTTTAACCATTCATACCAATCCTCTAGCCCAACTCCTGTTTTTGCCGAAACCTGAAACACCTGCATCTGAGGATTAACCGTTCTTGCATACTCAATACAGTGTTCCACATCAAAGTCTACATAAGGCAACAGGTCAATTTTAGTCAGAATCATCACTTGGCTAGCGCTGAAGATATGAGGATATTTAATCGGCTTATCATCGCCCTCCGTTACCGATAAAATCGCCACCTTTGCCTGTTCACCTAAGTCAAATAAGGCGGGACAAACCAGATTACCCACATTCTCAATCATGACCACAGAATTAAGGGGAGGATTGAGTTGAGTGCAACCCCGTTCCACCATCGCCGCTTCCAGATGACACCCCGTTCCCGTATTAATTTGTACGACTCTACACCCCGTTGCTTGAATTTTCTGGGCATCATTCGTCGTCGCTTGATCTCCCTCAATCACATTAATCGGTAATTGTGCTTGTAAATCTTCAATCGTGCGCGTCAACAACGTAGTTTTGCCAGCCCCCGGAGAACTGACTAGATTCAGCGCCAAAATATTACGCCCTTTAAACCATCCCCGATTTTGGGCAGCTATCAGATTATTTTTTCCCAGGATATCCTGTTCAAGAGAGATTGTCGTACCATGAACCTGGGCGTGAACCTGGGAGGCTTCAGGGCTGTGATTCCCTGAAGAGTCGTGAGTGTGAGTATGGGTGATCACTCGACCATCGGGTAATGTGTGAGTATGGGAGTGGCTAGAGGTAGAGGAGTGAGTGATAACAGTCCCATCAGGTAGAGTATGGGTATGCATGGGGTCATGACTGTGGTTAGCCATGGCGACAACTTCCCCCGTTTCCGGATTGGTGAGAGTGGTGTCAGCACCATCAGAACAGCCGCAGGTTACACACATGGTTCGACCTCCATTTCCTTAATTTTCAGTTCTTGACCCGATATTATATCCAGTTCCACACTACCGCATTCACAGATACCAAAGGGTTGATCTAGGGGAATGTGGGCATTACAGTGGCGACAGCGACCTATACCCGGAATTTCGATAATATCTAAGGTTGCCCCTTCTAAGGGAGTGTCCTTGCTGCAAACATCAAAACAAAATAGCACCGCATCGGGCATTATTGCGGCTAACTGACCAATTTCCAGGCAAACTCGTCGCACTTTCGCCCCCTTCGCGTGTTCGGTAACGATATCAACGATATTTTGTGTGATTCCCAGTTCGTGCAATGGTTTGTTTCCTGTTCCCTCACATCTATTCTCTTTTAAGCCGAATGTCATTAATTTAAGCCCTGAATTAAAATTCTGGCTCCGAACTAAAACCCGTTTTAACGGGTTGAAAGGCTTAATTTAATTTTACCTCGTTGTGAAGTTTTCTCATTCTTGCCCACCCGACATAAAATCTTAACTGAGGTTCGTAGTCAGCGCTGTCTTCGCCATCCAAACTTAACGAGAGTCGCTTATTCAGGCTCATATTGAGTTAATCCTGGAAATAGCGGTGCTTGCTGTTTATGGTATTTCGCCAGATAATCCTGGAATGATGTCCCCCCAGTTCCTATCTCTACACCTACGAGTTTAAGTTGTTGTACAGCGAGTGCAAGATGGAATTGATGAAAGCGGATTTGCAAATTATCGTAAGTCCGCATATTATCCAAAACTGGACTCCCATGAGGGTGGTTCAAGAGAGAGGAAATCTGTTCCGCCGTCGTGCTTCCGGGACTTCGTTGCAGTAGCGTATCGTAATAATAGGCGAGATTGTGATTGTGATAGCGCTCAAACCATTGGGCAATATCACTACCATAGCGGCGATCAAACTCGGTTTCAGCAATATGAGGATTGCCAGTAGCGTCTTTGGTTCCTCCTTGCCAATAGTTTCGCACCCCGCTCATAATTTCTAAATGGCGAAACTGGAACGACTGAAAACCACTCGTCGGACCAATGGTTGTCCGAAACTCAGCAAATGCCCGCATTGTTTTTAGAATGGGCATTGTTGTTAATACTACTTCATAAAGGCGCAGAATTCGGGGGAAAAAGTAACAGGCTCCGCTAGTATCCCCGATAATCGGATCAGTCTCATCGGCAATTGCTTGCCCTAATGCGGCTAAAACTCGCTCCATATCAAGGATCATTTGATGGAACGCCAGTTCGCAAATCTGATGGACGGAAATAAATAAGTCTTCGTCTTGGGACGCGGTGAGAGGACGCTTGCAACTCAGCAGCGCCTCTAGATTATGATACGTCCAATAGTGATTTTGAGTAACGTCTAGGGTGGGATCAAGGGGAGGTAAGGGTTGGGTCGGGTCGGATTGAGGCATAGTAGAGACTGAGTGCGATCGCAGTAGGCAGTAGAATGTCGGTAGTATTATCGCTATCTAGCATCCTCAAGTGAAGTACCCCAACTTGCTTCGCTCTTATTTGGGGCTTCCAACTAGCTAGCAAGCAAGGACGGTCTTATTCGTCTTTGGGATTTCCCGCTTCATCCGCCGATGCCACGTTGGGTACTTTCTAATTTCTAGGTAGAAAGTCCAGAACTCAATCTGGTAATGGACTACATCTCTATCACACCTGGCTCAACCCTCTTGCTCAACCATCTTGACTCCCATGCCTTACCATGTAGACCTAGGAGAGTTACTATTAGTATAACACCTAGAAAATACAGGTGTCTACTAATAACAAATGTCAAAATAGAGGGTATCGAACCCCTATTTTGACTCGCTATCCATCCCCACCGTATAGACGGATGGGGATTTGCGCGAATTTATGTTAAGGATTGACCACATACTCAGAGCCGATGGCTTCTGCTTTCCCAGCTTCGACTAACGCCTGATAAACCATCGCCGCTACCTCAGCACGAGTTGCATCTTGATTCGGATTAAGAGACTCAAGATTAGGGTAATTCACCACAATACCCGCTTGTGTCGCCGCACTGACTTTTTCGCGAGCGTACTCCGGAATCTGAGCTGAATCCTGATAAGTTTGTAATACTTCCTGAGAGGGTTGAGTTTCTTTTAACCCCAATCCACTCGCCAGTGCAACTAAGACTTGCACCTTAGGAATCGGTTCCTTAGGTCGAAAGGTAGTATTGGGATAGCCGCGCAAAAAGTTGGTTTTGCTGGTTTCCTGAATTGCAGACCACGCCCAAAAGTCGGAGGATACGTCTTTAAAGTTGGGTGTCGCTAATGTCGGTTGTTGCTCAAAAGCCTTTTTCAGCAACGCCGCAAATTCTGCCCGAGTAATAGAACTATCCGGTTTAAAGGTGTTACTCTCTGGAAAGCCGCTCATAATATCCCGCCGCACCAGAGCGGTAATATAAGGACTTGCCCAATACTCGTCGGGAACATCGGCAAAGTTCACTGGTTCAACAGGCGTTTCAGTTGGCGTTGGTGTGGGTGTTTCTGTCTCTGGGGCTGAGACAATAGGAGCGAGGGGAACGGCTCTAGCTTTTTCTGGAAACGCCTCGTCTGGGGATGAGGGGGAGACGGTTACGGCTGGAGAGGGTGAAGGGGAGGCTGGGACTATTTGAATGCGGCTGGGGGTTTGGCGAGTCGGAGTCGGATCAAGTGTCGGAGGTGTCAGTTTTGGCGCTTCTGGTTCTTCTATCCTTGGTTCAGAGGTGGTTGAGCCAACCCACTGCTTCAGGTTAAATCCCTTTTGCCGTTGACCCAATACTCCAATCAAAATCGCACCGATAGTGGTAACGGCGATAATTATACCAATCCATTCCTCCAAACCCAGTGGAGAGGAATCTGAATCAGGTGGCGGTAAATTTCTCATTATGCACCTTGTTTATCTGGCAACAACACTAAGAAAGCAAGGGGAATCGGAGAACTAAATCGTTTTTGTTGAATTCTTGACCCCCAATTCTCCAGTGTCAGCCTCCACAGTTAACGGTAGATCGCTGGAATACACTTGCCTCTGGCTCTAGTTTACTGCCAAAGTGCTTGTCCACCAACGTCGGGACGTCTTCGGGAGCTACCTCATTGTACCGGGCTTTGTCTGGCATTAATACCATACAAGGACCTTTTTTACACTGTTTCATACAGCCTGTGTCTTTAATCGCTACTTTCTCATCAAGGTTGCGATCGCGCAAGGTTTCATTCATTGCTTGATGGACTTGTGCTGCACCGCGCTTGCGACAGGATGATTTTTTACACAGCATGATGCTGGCTTGGGCTTTCTTCGGAGACGGTTGCAAAAGTTTCTCATATTCCTGGGACTCTTTCGGTGTCTGCAATGTCACCGTTTTGGCTTTGAGTTCCAGTTCCCCAGTTTTCGGTTTGTACTTCTGTTTCCCAGACACTTCAATCTGATCTCCGGATTTAAGGATTTGGGGGAGAGAATCCCGTAGGGGTTTAGCCAGCTTAATATACCGTTCACCTGCTTCTGTATTTACCCATAGCAGCTTGGGTTTTTTGTCTGTCTTACCCAGAAACTTGACAAATTGTCCCTCTAGCAGAAAGGGGGTGACTTGTGTTTTTTTATGTGATTTACCCATGAAAGTACTCCTATGTCTCCCTCTAACCGTAACTCTAATTGATAAAAAATGTCATCTATTTTTTGTAAGAGTTCTTCATACCCCGTTACAAAGTGAGCGTTGAGGTAATCAAAATCAATCCAGCCTATACCTCGCAAACTTGCCACAAATGCCTACACATCCATCCAGTAAAAGGAAAGTCCTACCGTATTGGTAAGACTTTCTCTTGTGGACATTGCAACTGGAAGGGTGATGCTGATTTTAATGGTGCCAACGTAATTAAACTTTTGGGGGCTTCTGTAAACAGCCCTGGAGGTTCGTACCTGTCGTGTGAACTACGTCGGATGGAGTACTTCCAACCTAGTTTATAAGGGTTTGGTACAGGGCTACTGAAAGCCTACACCAACCTGAGTACAGGTATGGTGTAGGTAGTTTACTTGTCCTGCTGATCCATGGGATTGTGAGTCAGGGTGTTGAGTTGCTTGTCGAGATGGTGTAAGAGTTGGCTAAGGGTTTTGAGTGTCTCCATGGGAGGAAGGGAGTAGCGATAAGAGCGATCGCGGATATCATTTAACTTGTTTTGCAGTTGTCCAGCGAGTTTGATCGCATCCTGACCCAATCGTTCCACCTTTTGTTGTTGATAGAACGTCAAAGCTGCTCCACGCAAGAGTTGTAGCGTTGCCTCTTCCCCGTGAGTACCGGGTACGACTCGCAAACACAATAGAAGAGATTCTTGCTGATAGAATCGCTCACTTTCTATCTGTTTGGGCTGGGTAATCGGCTGCAAAGGCAGGTTAACCAGGTGCTTAAGTTCAACAATGATATCTTCAAAAACGGACACGCTTAATTTGTCCAAGACAGACTGGGAAGAGTTATCTTGGCGCAAAACAATGCGACCGCGCTCAGATAGTCGCTGGAAATACAGCCGACCCATTCCCCCCTGCAACAGGCGACCTAACAACTCTTCCACGATTTGATGGGGGGCTAAGGTTGCCAAAAACCCGATCGGACGAGATAAATACAGGGGCTTCACCTCTAAGGGTATCAAAGCCTTAGTCGGCAGTGACCTTTTGTAAACTGGAGTCAGCGCCGTCTCAGCCAATACCTTCTTGCTGGAATCAGGGGGCGGTTTTACCGGGGAGTGATCAGACGGCAATTGTGAAGTCGGTTGAGGTTTTACTGCCGATGGCGGGCTATCCTCTTGTCTGGGGAAGCCATAGGATTGGTTCAATTCTTCCTGGAGTTGGCGGATATCATCGATAATCAATGTCGGTTGAGAGGCTTTAGCCGGAGGATGATTGGTCTTCGCCGCCGCTTTTGACGCCTCAGGCTGCACCGCCTCAGTTTCAGTTCGACTCGGATCATGGCTGGGTGGAGGTTGAGATGCTGCAGGCGGCTGATTATTGGTTGTCTGATCCTTAGTTAGACGAGCAGGATCACTCGGTTGCGCTTTAGACCCTACAGGCGTAGAGTTGCTTTTGTGATCAGCAGCCGGAGGAGAAGGGGTTGACGGCTCAGGCTGATTCGCCTCATCTTCAGCTAAGCTGACATCATCAATAATTAGTGTTGACTGTTCTGATCGCGCAATAGGCTGTTGGCGTTTAGAGCGTTGCCTTTTCGATGCCGTGCCTTGATGATCTTTGTTTAAATAGGCAGACAGCATAGTTTTATGAGTGCTGGCGGTAATCTGTTCGACTTTCAGGGAACAGTTCATAAACGCCAGGATGCGACGCACATAATCGAGGGCAGTAGAGTCGTGGGGATCGACCATACCCAGTTTGAGGTACTTACCTTCGAGAGACAGGGGCAAGAATTGATGAAATAGACAGGCTTCAAAAGGCAGAATACTATCAATCAGCCGAAACATTTGCTCACTACTCACGCCAGAGAGTTCCGACGCTTGAGAGGATGATGGTGACTGAACAGGAGTGTCCGCTCGTTCTGGGTCCTGTGGTGAGGGTAACATAATAATTTCTCCAGCCTGAGTATCAATCGGTTCAGATGCCCCAGGAGTCAGATAATATAGACTGTCCGGTTTGGGATTGGCAAAAAGGTTAGCTGTTAACCCTACTTCAATTGTTACTGACTTTAGTTAGGGAATACACTGAATTGGCAAAAGATCAACGTTCTGCTTAAGAAGAGCTGCGTAGGTCTTGAGCCGCTAAGTAGAGCTTACTCCATTCGCCAAGTGCCTGGTTATACTTCCAATTTAGATCCTTGGCAATGACATCTAACGTTTTGCCGGCTCTCAATTGTTGGATTAATTGGCGCTGCTTATCGGTTAGACTTTGCCAATAGTCTTGCCACTGTAGGGGGGTTAGCCCTAAATTATGGTCTTTTAAGGACACTTCTAACCAACTGGCGACTAATTCAGGCTTAACTTTAAGGGAAAAAACCCGAATCGCATGGTAACTGATTTTTTCTCGCAAGCGATAAACCTTTTGGATGGGCAAGTCTAAGGTTTTCGCGATCTCCTCTTGAGATTTCCCTTGCAGATAAAGTTGTAACCATTGGGCGGCTTGGGCGCCAACGTTTTGGTCGAGGTAGGCTTCAAATTCTCGACGTACTGATAGACGCAGCACTTGTTGCTCTTGCCAAACTTGAGTCTCTTGATAATCCGCGATCGCTTGATTATCTAACAAACTCACCGGAGTATCGGTGTCATCGGAGGTGATCGACTCTGAGACAAATCGCACATTTTCCCCGCCGGGTAGATGAGTCATCCCACCCCGTCCTGATCGCTTGAGGAAATTGACAAATCGATAGACGACCAAAGGCTGATTGCGGATCGGGCGTAAACAATATTCCTCAAGGGTAGTGAGTAAGAGGGCGTCGCGTAAATGAATGTCTTCACTACATTGAGCAATCCAACCAATCTGCCCTTGGATATAGCGATCGCTGTTTAATAATTCCTGAATCACTTCTTGCAAGACATCCACCACAGCGCGTTGGCGATCGCGACTCAAAGACACCCACGTCCTGATTTTATTGCGTAACGTGACTAAACCCGCTAACCGACCCGTTAAATTGCGATAGGCTTGCTCTGGAGTTACCCCCAAATAGCGCTGTCGTAAAATCCGATAGCGATACTCCATCGCTTGGCTGACAATCTTGAGTTTGTCTGGGAGTAGGTGGTTTAACTGTTCCCTGTTTTCTCCCAATAACCACTGGACAATGCTGGTTCGGCTCTCGGGGCAATAGTCTGGATAGTCATTGGATAAACGCTTTTGCCACTCTTGTTCGAGTTGATCTGCCAACTTTTCCATCAGATGGCACTCCTCTAACCCCTGTTTTAATGTTTGCATAACAACTCCCCTCTTGTTGCACTGACTGTTTTGATAGAGTCTGCTGTGTTAATTTCATCATTTCTATCCTGAGATAGAAGTGATCGCCCTCCTGTGTTGCTTACAAGACAGTCACATCAATATTTTGACCCAGAGTACGCCCTCTGTGAGACTCAGATCTGCCTTGAGAGTGTTTTGGATCACAAGTCTACAGTTATCAGTTATCAGTTATCAGTTGTCAGTTGTCAGTTATCAGTTATCAGTTATCAGTTATCAGTTGTCAGTTGTCAGTTATCAGTTGTCAGAGAGTCGGGTTGTTTTGAGAATTGAGAAGAGGATTTTGCCTATCTCGTCAGCGTCGGCGTGTATGCTATTGAAGGTTTTTTCCGCAATGTATCCTGTATCTTTCAACAGAGATAGCCAATATTTGGTTTCTAGGCACTCTTTATAGGCTATTGATACTTTAGCAGAAAAATCTGCTGTAGATATAGCACCATTGGCTTCAGCGAGGTTCGCACCAATCGAAGTTCCACTTCTAATTAACTGTTTTGACAAAATAAACTCTTTCTTGTTTTCAGTGAGATATTGGTAAGCTTTAACAACCCGAATAGCAAATTGATACGCTTTCTGGTATGCAATACTCTTCATATCCACTCCCTGATAACTGTTCACTGATAACTGTTTACTGTTTACTGTTCACTGTTCACTTGATACACTCGTACCACACAACGAACCTGAACTGACCCACGCCTATGGTGCATGTCAAGCGCCTAGAACTCACTAACTTTAAATCTTTTGGCGGCACGACTCAAATTCCGATGCTGCCTGGATTTACTGTGGTTTCAGGACCCAATGGGTCAGGAAAATCCAATATCCTCGATGCCCTCCTCTTTTGTCTAGGGCTATCCAGTTCCAAGGGAATGCGGGCTGAACGTCTTCCTGATTTGGTTAACCATAATAAAGAGCGGCGGAGTACGGTTGAAGCCAGGGTTACGGTTACATTTGACCTATCTGACGCACCCGATTTTCTAGTTGCACAACAGATGGCGGAAAACTCGAAATCAGCAGCAGATGAGGAAGCACAAGAAACAGAGGAATCTGAAGAATCAGACGAACAAGACGATCCCAACTCCCAACCCCCAACTCCTCAATCAACAGAATGGAGCGTGACACGGCGGCTACGGGTGACCAAGCAAAACACCTACACCTCAACCTACTATATCAACGGTGAACCCTGCACGCTGACTCAACTGCACGAGATGCTCAACCGCCTGCGAGTTTATCCCGAAGGCTACAATGTGGTTTTGCAAGGGGATGTCACTGGGATCATCTCCATGAATTCGCGAGAACGACGGCAGATTATTGATGAATTAGCCGGAGTCGCCGCATTTGACCGCAAAATTACCCAGACGAAAGATACCCTGAATGAAGTTAAAGAACGGGAAGATCGCTGTCGGATTATTGAAAAAGAACTGATCACCCAACGCGATCGCTTAGCGGCGGATCGGATTAAGGCAGAGAAATACAAAAAGCTGCGGGCTCAACTTCAGGAAAAACAACAGTGGGAAGTCGTTCTCAAATGGCGATTGCTGACAATACAGGTGGCTCACCTGAAGACTCTGATTGAGAAAGCAGAACAAGACGAACGCCAGTTTACTCACCAACTCACCACCCTAGAAACCGAAATTGTCCAAGGAACCGCTCAACTTGAAACCCTCAACGCCCGTGTGAAAGCCTTAGGCGAAGAGGAACAAGTCGCGGTATCCGCTACCCTAGCAAGCCTTGACGCTGAACGCCGTCAGTTACAACAACGCCAACAAGAATTAACACAAAACCTGGCAGATACAGAGGCGCATCAACAAACCACTCAGACTGAGATCCAGCAACAGGAACAAAGCCTGCAACAGCTTCAGGCTCAACGACACCATCTAGACACCCAAATTATCGCCTCACACCGCCAAGAACGGGATGCGGCTCAAACCGCCCTGAACGCTAGTCGAGAACAAGCGGATGCGATCGCGTCGGCTTCAGAAGCTTGGGTACAGCAACAAAACACCCTCACCCGCCAAATTGAAACCCTGCTGCAAACCCTGAATCCCCAGCGTACCGAACAAGCCCAACTCCAAGAACGTCATAACCAACTCAGCCGCCAAAGTGACGAACAAACTCAGCTTTTAGAACGCATCGCCCCAGAACTTACCAGCCTTCAAACACAAGCGGCAGAATTAGAAGGGCAATTGAACGCCGTATCGCAACAGATTCAAACCCTTGCCCACACCCTAGCTGCTACCGAACAGGATCTGCAAACTCAGCGGCAAACCCAAACCCGCCTCCTGTCAGAACAACGGGACAAACAGCGTCAACTGGATAAACTAGAAGCCCAAGCACAAGCACAGCAAGAAGCTCAAGGCACCTATGCCACTAAAATTATCCTCCAAGCCGATATCCCCGGCGTTCATGGCTTGGTTGCCCAACTTGGTCGAGTAGAACCCGATTACCAGCTTGCCCTGGAAACAGCAGCGGGTGGACGTTTGGGTCATGTCGTAGTCGAAGATGATGCGGTGGCGGCGGTAGGAATCGAACTGCTCAAACAAAAACGCGCCGGTCGTGCTACATTCTTACCCTTAAATAAAATTCAGCCGCCCCGATTTTCCCCACTTGTGGCACTGCGCCATGCTCAAGGGTTTATTGACTATGCGGTGCATTTAATCGATTGTGAGCCTCGATACCAAACGATTTTTGCTTATGTGTTTGGCTCAACGGTGGTGTTTGAAACCCTGAGTACGGCGCGTCCCTATTTGGGTCAATGCCGAATTGTCACGTTAGATGGAGAACTCCTGGAAAGTAGTGGGGCGATGACTGGGGGGAGCAGTAGCTACCGTTCTGGATTACATTTTGGTACGAGTGATACCAGTGACTCGGTGGAGATGATGGCATTGAGAGATCGTCTCCAGGATATTGAAGCCATGTTAAAGCGCTGTGACGAATGGCTAGAACGGGAATCAGCAACGGCGAAAAATCTGACTCAAATTCTGACAGAAGCCAGGGAAACCCGCTCCCAGACGCAGTTACGTCTAGAGCAATCCCGCAAAGAAATTCAGGCGCTGACGGAGCAACAAGCTCAAGTGCGATCGCTCTTGAGCAAAAATACCCAGGAACGACAGACGGCGGCTGAACGTTTGCACCAGTTAAATCAGGAACTACCCGCCCAAGAAAGCCAACTGCAAGCCTTACGCCAACAACTGGCTCAACTCGAAGCCGAGCAAACCCCCCAGGAATGGCAACAGATTCAGAGTCAAATTAAAACCCAGGAAGCAGTATTAGGCGATCGCGAACAGGCACTGCGAGAGGCGGAAAAACAGCTCCAAGCCTTAGAGAATCAGCATCAGCGCACGAACGAGAAGCTGGCGATAAGTTATCAACGGATTGCCGAATATCAAACCCAACAACAATCGATTCAACAACAGCAAACCGAGATTAATCGTCAGCTTGAGGCAATTGACGCCCAAATCACTCAAACCCAAAGCCGATTAATCCAGCTAGAGGAGCGTTTAGGGGAAGCCAAACAAGAACGCGATCGCACAGAGGCTATACTCAGAAACCAGCACCTAAACCAGCAAAAGCTGTCTTGGCAACGGCAAAAACTCCAGGAAACCCAGGTGACAAGGCAGGAAAAACTGGCTACCCTGCAAACTCAACTCGATATTCAACAGGCTGAATTACCCAACCCTTTGCCAGAAGTTCCCCTGATGGTAGGGAAAGGAAATCAGGAGCAGGTAGTCGAGGATGAGACAGATGAAGGAGCTAGTAGAGACGTGACCGTGGAACGTCTGGAAGATGAGGGAGTTAATCAACATTCAGACGGGGCGGGTTTAGTTCCATCTAGGAGTCATGGAAACGATAGTAGTGAAAAGAACCCCTATACAATTTCCCAACTCACCGCTCAACTTGAGACACTGCAACGGGATATCCGTAACGGTCAAAAACAACTTGAGGCAATGGAACCCGTGAATATGCTAGCCTTGGAGGAGTACGATCGCACCCAAGCCCGTTTCCAGGAACTGTCTGAAAAACTGGCAACTCTAGAAGCGGAGCGAACGGAGCTATTGCTGCGAGTTGAAAACTTTACCACCCTACGATTGAGAGCATTCAAAGAAGCCTTTGATGCGATTAATCAAAACTTCCAAACAATTTTTGCCGAACTCTCCGAGGGTGACGGGCATCTGCAACTGGATGAAGCCGATGATCCCTTTAACGGCGGACTTAACTTGGTGGCTCACCCCAAGGGCAAGCCAGTGCAACGATTGGCGTCGATGTCCGGCGGCGAAAAATCTCTCACCGCTCTGAGTTTTATTTTCGCCCTGCAACGGTATCGACCGTCTCCCTTCTATGCCTTTGACGAAGTTGACATGTTTCTCGATGGGGCAAATGTCGAGCGATTAGCTAGAATGATCAAACAACAGGCTAAACTTGCCCAATTTATCGTTGTTAGTTTGCGCCGACCTATGATTGAATCTGCCGAGCGCACCATTGGTGTTACCCAAGCAAGAGGAGCGTATACTCAAGTCCTAGGATTGAAATTAGGGTCTGCCAAACGGGACTGATGTAGATTATATGTGATTATTAGCCTTGATACTATTGATAACCATTCCAGCAGGAGTTGAGATTCAGGATTGCAAGACATAATGACAACTGAACTAATTCGTCAGCGCTCCGATTTTTTAAACACTCAGGTGATTACTCGCAGTAACGGTAAGCGCCTAGGTGTCGTTAAGGAGCTGCTAGTAGATATTGATCGGCGCGAAGTTGTGGCATTAGGGTTACGAGACAACCTGCTCTCGCTGGCTGGAATGCCGCAGTATATGCTCCTCAGCAGCATTCAACAAGTGGGCGATGTCATCCTGGTTGAGGATGAGGATGTGATTGAGGATGTTGATGTTGACGCCTACAGTACGCTGATCAACAGCGAAGTGATTACCGAAACCGGTGAACTCTTAGGTCGGGTTCGAGGGTTCAAGTTTAGCGTAGAAGATGGCAAGGTGGCGTCTCTGATTATTGCTTCGTTGGGATTACCCCAAATCCCTGATCAGGTGATTAGTACTTATGAATTACCAATTGAGGAAATCGTCAGCAGTGGTCCGGACCGCCTAATCGTCTTTGAAGGCGCTCAAGAACGGTTGATTCAGCTAACCGTCGGTATTCTAGAGCGTATGGGTATTGGCAATCCTCCTTGGGAACGGGAAGAAGAGGAAGGCTACTATGCGCCCACCACTCGACCTGAAAATCAATTGGGGACAGGAATACCCGTTCGCACCCCGATTGCTCAACCCATCCAGACGGCTACACCCGTCGAGGAACGGTGGGATGAGGATTGGCAAGAGCCAGAGCCAGAGCCGATACGCCAACAACGGGCAGAGCCAATCTATGCCGAAGCCCAACTGGAAGAAGATAATTGGGGGGATGAATGGGAAGATTCTTCTCAGTCAGCGCGTCGGTATGAAGAACCCATTTATGCCGAATCTGAACCTTATGACCAAAACTCTAAAGATGAGTACGCGGATTATGAGGTAGAAGGTGATGCTTGGGACGATAATGTAGAGCGCGAACCCTATCAAGCACCGCCCCTTAACATTCCTGAAAAGACTAAAACCCCAGAATACGAGGAAGAGACGGGTTATTAGGACAGGGTTGTCGAAGGTTTCCCCCCCCATTTTCATTCAAGTGGGGTGGGTTTTGCCGATAACGTTTGGGAAAAACTGATCACTAGACTCAACCCGCCTTTGGTTAATTATAGGGAAGATGGTAGAGACGTTGCAGGCAAAGTCTCTACCAGTTTTTGCGGCTAGCATAAATCTATGACCAACTTAACAAGAACGTAGCCGCGTCAGCAAAACCACGATCTCATCAATCGCCTGACGGATAGTACTCACCGATTGATTGGATTGATTCACCATAATACTAAACGCCAACGGTTGATAATCGGGAACTTCCACATAGCCAGAAAGCGCTGACACGCCAGTCATGGTTCCGGTTTTGGCATAAACTCGACCTTGGGCTGGGGTATTCTCAAAACGCTGTCGTAGCGTCCCCTCCACCCCAGCCACAGCTAAGGAGTTTCGATAGGATTGTGCCATCGGAGTTCGTGCGATCGCCTGTAAGATTTGTACTATAGCCGTGGGACTCACGAGATTGTGGCGAGACAATCCGGAACCATCGGCAAGGACATAGGATTCCGGTTCAACCCCTAATTCTGTTAAAATATCTCTAATCTGTTCCCGTCCCGCCTTAGCCGTTGACTCATCCGCCTCTTTGTCAGTCACACCTAGCGATCGCAATAAGGCTTCCGCATACAGATTATTACTTTGCTGATTGGTTTCGGTGATCAATTCACTCAGGAGAGGAGATTCCACCGCCGCTAATTCAGCGTCCTCCTGGGAATTAGAATCAGTCGTAACATAGGCTTGTTCCACCTGAATTCCTGCATCCGCTAGCGCCAGACGGAAATGCTCCAGAAAATAGTTAGCTGGATCAGGAATTGCCACCGCCGTTAACCAAAGTCCTGCATCCGTCGCTAATTGACCCCGAATTCGCAATACAGGTTTACCCAGCACCCCAGAAATGTTAACGGATTCCGGTGATTCGGCTTCAGCCGTAAGGGTTTGATTTTCGATCTGCCATTGTTTTGCAGCAATGGGATCAGCCCAAGTAACGTTCAAAGGTTGTCCTATTTTTTGGGGAGATAGGGTTAGTAAGGCGGCATTTTCATTGAGAATTAAACTATTGACGGCAGTCCCGTAATAAAATTGAACATCTGACCATTCCCAGGTTGGGTTAACCGTGGGTTCACTAAAATAACGATCTTCGACAATCAGTTGATCCACGCGCCGAATTCCCTGACGCTGAAGCTGTTGGGCTAAGTTTTTTAACTTATCAGTACTTAAACTAGGATCACCTCGCCCAATGACTCGTAATTGGCTGATCATTCCATCTGAATTAGTGCCATAAACAGAGGTGCGAATGCGAAAATCAGCACCGAGTTGGGATAAAGCGGCGGCTGTGGTGAATAATTTGAGATTAGAGGCGGGGATAAAATAGCGATCGCGTTCATGACTATATAGGGGTGTGGCTGAGGATAGGGGTTGGATCAGGATACCCCAACGGGCATAATTAAATTCTGGACGATTTGCGATCGCGTCGATGGAGGTTTTGAGATCGGCTGGACAAAGGGTTTGTGTCGTATCTGGGGAGGGTTCAACCGTTGTCGGTGCATCCGTTTGAGCCGTGACTGGGGTTGGCTGGGTGAGGAATTGCGCTTCAAATAACAGCAGCAACAGCAGCAGCAGTTGTTTGGGGTTAAACCTGGGGCGGTAGGAAGGTTGATTGGTTTTGAATGAGAAAAGGGAATTGAGCATAGACAGACGTTTGGGCTATCTCTGATACTGTACAGGGAATTAAGGCGCGATCGTCTGGCAATATATGTGGTAGGGTGGGCATTGCCCACCCCACCAGTATGGATAGGGTTTGAATCCTCAAATTGCGTAAGTCCTGATTGGGAACAGATGAAATTTATCGGAATTGACCTCGGTTGGACTTCGGGCGCGAGTGGTTTATGTTGCCTCAATTGGTCAGATGGACAGCTTCAGCTATTAGAATTAAACCATCAACAAGCTACAGCAGATATTCTGAATTGGATTAATGATTGGACAGCCGCCACTGAACCCGCCATCATCGCCGTAGACGCTCCCACGCTGATTCCCAACGCCACTGGAATGCGCCTCCCGGATAAACTTAGTCATCGGTATTTTCACCGTTACCACGGGGGGTGTTATCCGGCAAATCGCCAGCGCCCTTTTGCCCAACGCACGATAGCGTTTGGTTTGAGTTTGGAAGCACGGGGGTTTATTCACGCCCCCCAGATAACGCCCCAAACCCTGGGGCGCTATCAAATCGAGGTCTTTCCCCATCCCGCGATCGTGCATTTGTTTGGATTAAATCGGATTCTGAAATATAAGAAAGGAAAACTGGCAGAGCGTCAAGGGGAATTATTAAAACTTTATCATTTAATTAGGGACGTATTGCCGAGTTTAGAACCAAAACTTGATGGGATTGATGGTTTAAATGGTAGTTTTTCGGAACGATTTACGGGGGTGACGCTTAAAGCTTTAGAAGATAAACTGGATAGTTTAATCTGTGCCTATATTGCCGCTTACTGGTGGTATTGGGGGATTGAGCGCAATTGGGTATTGGGTGATGTCAGTACGGGTTATATTATTGTCCCTGCACCTGTATAATATTGTTCGGTTTAAAGAGCCACAACCCCCTTTGGAGGAGGCGATTGAAATCGCAGCTACACAAACAAAGTCCGCCTGCGCGGACTAGATTATCAAGGGGGTGGTTAACCCGGATTTGGTATGAAGGGGTGTTCTAAATATGATTGGAGAATGAAGCGAAGCAAAGGGAAGAATCTCTCTAAATGCTGAGGCTAATCCTACCACTGAATCGGATGATGAATGCGATCGCACTGTACCTCACCAACTTGCAATACGCTTTAAGCACACACGCCATTTAGGGTAGGGGCACGATATTATCGTGCCCCTACGCAGCACCACCATAAATCACTCATTCCGCAGCGATTCTAATTCCTCTGGCGTGAACGGATTCTCCCCCGCTTTTAACGCCTCAATCCAGCCTTGACGTTGGACTTTTATTTTCTCTAAATAGTCTATCCAGTCTTGGCGTTCTGCTAAAATATCCTCCCGGAAATCAATCCGACTTTGGGGTTGGGATTTTTCTTTCTCGATATTAATCCAATCGATATGTACCTGGAAGTCTTCAATCGCTCCCTGACTATCACCTGTTAATGCCCTAGCTAAACCTCGGCTATCTTGATAGTTAGGACGGTCATTTTCTGATGCAATTTTTACCGCTTTTTCACAGGCAAGTATAACATCTTGAGCATCGCCATTGATACTACCAATCTTGCAGATATTCTTCCAAGATTGGGCAGGAATTTCAACCGTAGAATCGAGGGTTTGGGCTTGGGTGTAAGCCGCGAAAGCCTCTGTAATTTGACCATCATCAGCCAGACGCTGACCCCGTTCAACTAATAGAGATGCTGCTTTTGTTTCTGGCTTAAACTCTAAGCTGGGGTCAAGTTCTCTCGCACGATTAAAGACAGTAACCGCTTCCTCAATCTTGCCCTCCCGTACTGCTGATTTTCCCTGCTCAACTAAAGTAGAAGTTGCGATTTCTCTGGCTCTAATTTCTGGATTAAACTTTAAGCTGGGGTCAAGTTCTCTGGCACGATTAAACGCTGTAACCGCATCTTGAATATTACCCTCTTGTGCTGCCGCTTCTCCCTGTGCAACTAACTCTGATGCTTCAGCTAATTGCTCGGCTTTTTGTTGAGGATTGAGGTTGAATTTGGGATTCCAAGCTAAGACTTTGCGGAATAGTTCCACGGCTGGCTGAATATTCCCTTGTCTGGCTTGGGTTTCACCCTGGTAAAGCCAAAATTTGGCGGCGGCGGTTTTGTTGGCAGGGGTTTGGCAAACCGCTAATTTTTCTAAGTCTTGGGGATTAAATATCAGATGCTGATTCAACCAGTCACAGCCTTGCGCCAACAGGGAGTCTAACCCGCCAGCCCGCCACACCCGGGCGGTTTTATCATCAGAGGCGGTAACTATCCGCTGCCCATCCGGGCTAAAATTGGCGCTTCTGACAG
>NZ_JBKHUP010000119.1:0-20969 GCF_046565525.1 Coleofasciculus sp.
AAGTGGAGAGGGCGTCGGGTGGGGATAGGGGGTGGGGCGTGGGGGAGGGGGGGGGGGGAGGGGGGAGGGACAGGATGGGTGGCAGTGGGAGCTGGGGGAGCAGGGGAAGCAGAGGGAGCAGAGGGAGCAGGGGGAGCAGGGGAAGCAGAGGGAGCAGGGGGAGCAGAGGGAGCAGGGGGAGCAGGGGGAGCAAGCAACAGGCCCCAGTTTGTATCGAACTGCTCGAACCAATAATTGGCAAGGGTTGTAGCTTAAATTGACACGGATGGTTTTACAGATAACTTATGCCTACAAGCCGATAAGGTGACTCAACCCGCCCTTGGAGGAGATGGCTCAGATGGCTGAGACGGGGACGTCCGAAAAAAAAGTTGAATATAAATAAAAAGTTGTGCTAGTATGGGTAACTGTGAACGAAATGGGTCGGTGCCCGAGCGGTTAATGGGGGCGGACTGTAAATCCGCTGGCTACGCCTACGTTGGTTCAAATCCAACCCGGCCCACCACATTGCTCTATTTTATAGAGTGTGTGTATGAGAAACGTTTATGGTGATGCCCGTGTAGCTCAGTGGTAGAGCACACCCTTGGTAAGGGTGAGGTCACGAGTTCAATCCTCGTCACGGGCTTTTGAGAAAGCTATATCCTGTAAGGCTTCTGGAGTGATTACTTAACTAGACTATCCAGAGTCAGAGGAAAAAATATGGGTATCTTAGTTGTTTTTTGGGTATCAAGTGGTTTGATTCTTGGAGATTGACTAATAATTATTTGTCATCGTTGTCAATTGAGACAGAAAACTTAATTGAGCGTTTTTAGGGAATCCCAGACCATAATCTTCGATTGGATCTGGGAAGATATTAAGGTAATTACCAATAACTAATGACCCGTGATTTACAAGCTAAAGTCACGCAGCATTTTCTTAATCTCTACGTTGTGCATTTCCTCCTGACCAATTTGACCACGGGCAAATTCCTCTAGATACACGGATGCATCTTCCACGATATGCAGAAGGTCTTTATAGAGATCTAATGCTTTTTTCTCATGATTAAGGCTTTCCTGCAAAATATCTTGCACGGAATGTTGGTAGGTTTCCTCGATGGGCGCAATCTTTTGGCTGGGATGACCTTCTAAGCCTGTGATAATTTCTCCCACCTGTTGAGCGTGGAGCAGAGACTCGCTAGCCTGTGCCTTAAAAAAGTTTACAATCGGAATTCGGTTAGGACCAATCACCATCAAGGAGTAATGAGTATAACGCACGACGCCAGCCAACTCAAACTCCATAATGGTGTTGAGTACGTCAATGGTCTTTTTCAGGTCAAGCTCTTTCATAACGTTGAGGTTGCGGTAAGTAGATTCACTTAGGTCTGTTTTAGTTTATCCTTAAAAAAGCTTAACAAGTCAGCGAATCTACAACAGTTGCTAGAGAACATTTTGCCACCTCCCTCGGCAAGAGTGGTGGGGGAGCCAAAAGAGCAATCTAGAGACGTAGCATGCTACGTCTGGGAGCTGGGGGAGCAACACCCAGGGAGCAGCATCCAAGGAGCAACATCCAGGGAGCAAGATGCTCCCACTATGGGGAACCGCTTATTTTTGAGCGTTATTCAAGTTCGCCCCGTCTAAGTTAGCTCCAGCCATATCCGTTCCGGTGATAGTGGCGTTGTTGAGATTGGCATTGCTTAAATCCGTATTACTCAGGTTCGCGCCTTCTAGGTTCGCGCTGTCTAGGTTTGCCCCGGCTAAATTCGCTCCAGCTAAATCTGCGCCTTTGAGATTAACGCCATTTAAATTAGCATTTTCTAAGTTAGAATGACTCAGATTTGCCCCTTCGAGATTGGTATTGGTCAAATTAGCATTGGCTAAATCGGCATTGGTACAATCGGCACCCTTAAGATTTTTACCACTCAAATCAGCGCCATTGAGGGTTAAGCCTGCACATTTAAAGTTACTCGGCGCTATAGTGGCAGAACTGATGTTACTTAGCGGGGATATCGCCTGGTTTGTCTGGGCTGACTGACTGACGGCGGCATTGGTTACACTATTTCTCGGCAACAACCATCCGGCTACGCCAAGGGCGATTAATAAAGGAAGACAAATCGCGAATCCCATAAATAAGGGTTTACCGCGTTTAGCTTTCCGGAGTTGAGCCTCAGCTTGGATATTTTCTAACTCAATCTGATTAATCGCCTCTTCCATAAACTCTGGTGGAATTTGGGCTTCGGTTCCAGCATCGATTAGCTCTTGTGCAGAATAACTTTGGTTGTGCTGAGCATAGAGTTGAGCAGCTCGCATCAAAACGTCTTGGGCTTGCTCTTCAGGAATTCGATGATGTTGCGGTTTCATAGGAGGGTTAAGTTGAGTACAATGAGCAATTTCAAGATAAGGTTGCTGGTTCTGAGAAACGGATAATAAATCGTCGTTAAAGGTTGCAGCGTTTGGCGCAATTCAACGGCGATAAAATTTATAAGTAGACAACCCTAAACGAGGTTGAACGATTATTTAAACTTAAAGGGGTGTTGTCACTCTTATTACTGAGAATAGCTTGCTATTGATAAAATTGAAGTGTTTGACGCTTAATTTCTGGAAAAAGTGGCAAAAATTTACTATGATTTTAAAAATCAATCGATTTGGTAAAGAGTTGATAAAGAAAATTGTGGTTAGGGATTAGTCATGGGGTAAGTTGGGTAAGGATGGGGATTTGGTAAATTATTGAGGTTAACCTGGGGGAAAAAGCAATGACTATCCGGATTGGTAACGGTTACGATATCCATAAACTAGAGAAAGGACGCCCTTTGATTCTTGGGGGTGTGAACATTCCCCACGAACTCGGATTGCTAGGGCATAGTGATGCAGATGCCCTAACCCATGCGATAATGGATGCCATGCTAGGCGCATTGAGTCTGGGAGATATTGGTCATTATTTTCCCCCCACCGACCCAAAATGGGCAGGAGCCGATAGTCTAGAGTTATTGAGTCAGGTGAATCAGCTCGTGCGATCGCAGGGTTGGCAGATTAGCAATATTGACTCGGTAATCGTCGCCGAACGTCCCAAGCTGAAGCCTCACATCAAAACCATGCGCGATCGCCTCAGCATGACTTTAGCATTACAACCCGATCAAATCGGGATTAAAGCCACCACCAATGAGAAATTAGGACCCGTGGGACGAGAAGAAGGAATAGCGGTTTATGCTGTAACGCTATTAGTTAAGGAGCATTAGTTCTTTGTCATTGGTTATAACTGTAACGAACCTTAAGCGAACTCTACCAAACATAGCATTCAAAGTCCCCCTTCAAAAGGGGGAAGCCAGAGGATGCTTCGCTTTTTTTTCACGGGGGAACCGGATTTATTCAAAGTCCCCCTGGACCCCTTCATGGCAGACAATTCTACAGGTAGATGACACAGGCATGCTGGTGGGCAATGCCCACCCTACGCTATATCAAAGGTTTTGGCGATATAAAACTGTAAATTTTCACTGTTATTCAACTTAAGTCAATGTGTCAATTAACTGAACAACTCGCTGCTTAATCTCATCTCGTACTCGCCGAAACGTCTCTATCGGTTCACCCGCCGGATCATCCAATTGCCAATCCTGAAACACCTCCCGCAATACCCAAGATTCAGGTAAATTTACCCCACACCCACACAGAGAAATCACTGCATTATAATCTTCAGCCTTAAAATCACTTAACGGCTGAGACACTTGCTCACTAATATCAATCCCAATTTCCGACATCACCTCAACCGCCGTAGGATTCACCTCAGACGCCTGCAAACCCGAACTCGTCACCGCAATTTTTCCCGCTCCTAAGGTGCGAGCAAATCCTTCTGCCATTTGGGAACGACAGGAATTTTGCTTACACACAAACATAATCGATTTCATCGCCATAACCGCTTATTTATCCTCATCAATAAAACTCTCTGCTCATATCATGTCCGGTTAAGCCAGCCCTAATAAAATCCTATTTATAGTCGGCTTAAACAGCACCCCTAACAAGAGGACTAAAGTCCTCACTACAAACGCCCCAATCCCCTTAATTTCCCCCCAATCAAGGCGCAACACAACGCGGATCACGCAATGTTGCCTTCTCCGGTTCCCGTGGAAACCACATCGCCGTTCGTTTACAAAACTCCACCAACATCAACATAACTGGCACTTCAATTAACACCCCGACAACCGTCGCCAACGCCGCCCCCGAATTTAAGCCAAACAGCATGACCGCCGTCGCAATTGCCACCTCAAAATGATTACTCGCCCCAATTAATGCCGCAGGTGCCGCATCTTCATAAGCTAAATTCATCTTCAACGCCGCCACATAGGCGATAAAAAAGATAAAATTCGTCTGAATAAACAGCGGTACAGCAATCAGCAAAATGTGCAGCGGGTTATTAATAATCAGTTCTCCCTTAAAGGCAAATAACAGAACCAAGGTAATTAAAAGCGCCGTAATCGAAATCGGACTCAAATACTTAAGAAATCTCCGTTCAAACCACTCCTTGCCTTTGTGTTTAAAAATCCAATACCGACTATACATCCCCGCCGCTAAGGGCAACCCCACATAAATCAATACCGATAACACAATCGTTTGCCACGGTACCGTTAAATCATTCGCCGCTAATAACCACCGTCCTAAGGGAGCATACAGAAACAACATGGCAAGTGAATTCACCGCCACCATCACCAAGGTATGTCCTTGATTACTATAAGACAAATAGCCCCACATCAATACCATGGCGGTACAAGGGGCAATTCCTAATAAAATTGCCCCAGCAATGTAAGAATTTGCCAAAGTAACTTCCGCCCCGCGAATGATCTCAGTTTCCGATAGCAAAGGCTGAAATAGCCAACCCAGGAAAAACTGGGCAAAGGCAACCATCGTGAAGGGTTTAATTAACCAATTCACCACCAGGGTTAAAATCACCGGTTTCGGCGCACGCACTGCCTGAGTTGCTTGGGTGAAATCAATCTTCACCATAATCGGATACATCATGAAAAACAGGCAGATAGCGATAGGAATGGATACCTGATAAACACTCATGGCATCCAGTGTTACTGCCACACCGGGAAATAATTTGCCCAGGAGGATACCCGCGATGATGCAGAGTACTACCCAAACGGTGAGATATTTTTCAAAGAAACTAAGTTGACCCCCAACTTGGGGTGGTGATGGTGTGGCGTGAGATGAATTAGTACTCATAGGAATGAATCAAACTGCAACCGCTAATGGTTAAAACTTTTTCTGTTTGCGTAACAACTCACCGATAGTGAGATTAAATTCAGATTTGCCGTCAAAGACTGTACCTACTTTGTTTTGAAAGAAATGCACATTAGCTAGGTGATACCCCTCTTCCGGTAGCGGTATATAGCCAACCGAACTGACTATTTCTGGGGCGTTCTCTAGGTAAAACGCCACAAATTCTTGTAACGCTGGGTTTTTCTGGGCAGCCGCCGCGTTAACGTAGATAAACAACGGTCGAGTTAGGGGTTGATAGGTTGCTGCCTCAACGGTTTGACGTGAAGGCAATACAGCCCCATTGCCACTATCAACCGCGATCGCGTTTAATGTATCTTGATGGGTTTCGTAATAAGCTAAACCAAAATAGCCCAACGCATTAGGGTCTTGATTCACTGCCTGTGCCAGAATTTCATCATCCTCACTGGCGGTATAATCGCTACGACTTGACCCAGCTTCACCGACGATGGCTTCGGTAAAGTAATCAAAGGTGCCAGAATCTGTCCCCGGAGCATATAAAGTTAACGGTTTCTGGGGAAAAGACTCCCGTACCTGATTCCATTGAGTGATTTGGCGTTGAGCTTCGGGTTCCCAGATTTTTTGCAATTCTGCCACCGTGAGACTCTCTACCCAATCATTTTCGGGATTGACTACAACAGTAATCGCATCAAAGGCGACAGGAAGTTCAATATAAGCCACCCCGGCTTGTTTGCAGGCTGCCATCTCGTCAGTTTGAATCGGGCGAGAGGCATTATTAATATCGGTTTCGCCGGCACAGAACTTGTTAAACCCCCCACCCGTACCAGAAAAACCCACGGTGACATTGACGGGCGCTTTTGTCATCGCATTAAATGCCTCAGCAACAGTCTTCGTAATCGGGTAAACCGTACTCGAACCATCGATTTGAATCGGTTGGGGCGACTGCGACTGGACTTGGGAACATGCGCCCAAGAGTGCCGTAGCCGTGGCAATTAGCGCCAATTTTGTCCCTGGCAGAATTTTGGGTTTGGGGATAACGTTCATAGACCTCAACCCCTGACGGAAACTATGGGGTTCCTTTTAACGTATCAAAAAAACTTGATTTGTCAAGCCCTTATATCCCGGATAGAGGGGATGTACGCCAAAGAAAGTTTATATAGCAACCGCCAAGGATGTTAGGACTAAACCCGCCCTGGGAGCAGGGGAAAAGGGAATTCTAGAAAACCTCTATAGGCATTAAGACTGATCCGAACAGGGACGAGCAGGTAAAATCGGACTAAAGCGGCGGTATTCTGCCAAATATTGTTCTAACAACACAAACTGAGGCAAATTCAGGCTGTAATACACCCAACGCCCCTCCTGACGAGCGCGAACCAAGCTGGCTTCTTTGAGAGTTTTCAAGTGAAACGATAACTTCGACTGACTCACCTCCAGCACTTCACAGAGTTCGCACACACAGAGTTCCTGTTCTCGCAACAGTTCAACTAGCTTAATCCGAATTGGGTCAGATAGAGCATGGAAGCTGGAGGTAATCAGGCTCAGATTGGCAGGAGAGGCGGTGGCTTGCATCAACTTTTCTTGAAACATCCCCTTAATTGTAACGGGGGGGCGGATTTCTCACGATTAAATCTAATCATTCCTAGTAGGGTGGGTTAGGCGGTATTCAATTTCAAAACATAGTCATTTAATTAGATATCCGCCGTAACCCACCAATCCTTCGGATCAAATACCAAATCCGGGGAACGCTACCCCCGTTATAACCTAGTCCGCGCAGGCGGACGCAAGTTTGTGTAGCAGCGATTTCAATCGCCGTGGAAAAAGGGGGTGATAAAGGCAGATTTGGTATTATAGCAATCGCCATAGCGGTTAGGACGCATCTTATGGTAGAGACGTTGCATGCAACGTCTCTACATTGAAACCAATAACTAATGTGCGCCTGATTCACCTCGATTTCACACCTTTAACAGCAACCGCCGCCAGTATAGTGCCAGGTGGAATCGGTAATCATGATATCTTTTGACATCGCCAGGTTAGCGGCTGTTTTATCACACACCGACGCCGGAACACCTTTTTGCAGAACATGACCTGCGTTATCATCGAAAACTGCTTGGCTTCCCTGATAAATCGCCGTTTTTCCGGTGAAAATGCAAGCGCCATCTTCCGGAATCGGCACTTTGAATGCCACAGAATCTAAACTTTCCAGCAGCAACGGCTCATCTAACTTATAACTTTGACAATCCAGCAGTCGATAAGGGCGCCGCGCCCGAATTTCGACTTGACCAAACCCGACATGAACCAGATGTTGGATATACTCGTTATACGTTAATGCCCCCGATAGGCACATTGCCCGTAACCGTTCATCTTGCCGTAAATGTTCAGGAATCGGACGGGTGGCGATGGGGTCACTCATAATCAAGCGTCCGCCAATTTTTAACACCCGATAGGCTTCTTGCAAGGCTTTGGTCAAGTCAGCGGGTTCAAAGATATTAAATAGGCAATTCTGAGCGACGACATCAACGGAAGCATCAGGTACAGCTAGGTCAAAGGCATCGCCGTCACGAATGTCAATAAAACTTGGGTTAAACCAAGGATTATCTTGAGCGGCGCTGGCTAAGTTACGAGTCGCCGCTTCCCGCATCGCCTTGACGGGATCAACAGCAATAACCCGACCCGGGCGTCGGGAAAAATAGGCAAATTGCAGGGCTTCTAAACCGCCACCCACGCCCACATAGAGTACAGTTGGCTCGTTAATCAGTTCAGCCGGATGAACGGTGGTTCCACAACCATAGTTCATTTCCTGCATTTGCCGGGGAATTTTCAGTCCAGGGAGTTGCAGGGGAGAGCTTTGCACACAACATAACCCCACTTGCGGGGTTTGGGCGACTTCACTGTAGAATTCTGCGGTTGTTTCTAGATAACTCATAGTGTTTGTTGGTCATTTGTCATTGGTCATTCGTCATGGGTGACTTGATGACGATTTATGCTGTCAGCATTCTTTCTCTGAGGGTATTAAACTGGGGCTGAATTAGTTTTTGCTGAGAATTGGTTAAAGTTTATCAACTTTTGAGTTATTGCTGTCGCTATAACGGATTTAGCTCAAGTCCATTAAAATGAATGGCACGCAAGAGATGAGGCTGGTGGGCAATGCCCACCCTACGGTATATCAAGATCGAAAATCGGGGTTGGTAAGGGGGCGAATGGAAGGCTGGTGGACAATGCCCACCCTACGGTATATCAAGGGTTTTGTCTTCTTTAAGCCGTTGCCATGGCTTCCTCGGTGTCGGGAAGAGGAGGGCGCAGACACAGATAAACCAGTGAACCGATTAATGGTACCAGTGCGACTGCCCAAAATAGGGTGGGATTGTTCCAGCCGCGTCGTGCCATATCATCGCCCACCAGTGCCGGGAAAAGCAAGCACAATAGGCAAAAGTCCAGGCTCATCACATGGATAAAGCGGCTGGTTTGCCATTGCTGGATAAAGTTTGCCCAATCGCCGTTGAGTATGCCAAATCCTAGTAATACAAAAGTGCCGAGGGTGAGAACAACACCGAACCAACGGGAATCGAGAATACTCAGGAAGATATTTTTTGAGCCAGGAAATTCAGGATTGGGTTGACGTAAGGCGAGATAGGGGAGTAAAGCAAACGCCCCCACACCAAAGGAGACGGTAGCAAATAGCCACGCGGGGATTTTTTGCCCTCGTCCATCAATAAATACGAAGCAGGCGTATGCTAGAGGTAGAATGCCTATGATGTTGAATAGGGCAATAATTAAGGGATTAATCCCGTCCCAATTGCCTGTGGAAAGATTGGTAATCAGGTCAAAGGTATCGGGTTGCTGAGGAGGTGCAAGCAGAACGGCATAAGCGAGAAAGCTAACCCAGAGTAGCCAAAAACCAAGTTGTCTGAGCATAGGTAATGATTTGAAGTGCAAGTCCACCGGGTATCCTGTGCATTATCGCATGAATCGATTGGGGCGATTGGCGTTTTGGGCTAATACACCTTTGTCAGGAAGCTCCAGCATCCGCCAAGAACTCAAGTTCTTGGCTAAAAGCTAAAGTCCATTAAAATGGACTAAAACTCTTATCCAGTCAGCTCGATTCTTACTTGAGCTTTGAGTTCCTTGGGTTTCAACCCAAGGCTGTTTAACCCTACAACACCAACAGAGCTATGCTAACCAGGGAATTAGCTGTTCGCCTCAAACTCCAATTTTTGCTTTTATGGCAGAAAATTAAACTGTTTGCTCACTACAGACAGGCATTTTATCTGAAACTGATTTGGCTGGAGTTAATCTGTTTTCACAGCCGTGTGTTTGGTCAACGGATCAGTTCGCGATCGCTACACTGGAAATGATCATCCTCTTATTTTCTTTTACCTTGCCATCTTCTGCCCTTGTGCCTTTTGCCATACCACGGATACCTATGACATCGACAACAGCAAAACGCTTTACGATTGAGGACTATCATCGTTTAGCAGAGTTGGGATTTTTCGCCGAAGATGACCGAGTGGAATTAATTCGTGGAGAAATCATGCAGATGGCGGCGAAAGGCACAGCCCATACCAATTGTTGTCGGGATTTACTGGAAGAATTGGCAGGATTAGTTACAGGTCGAGCCAAATTACAATGTCAAGATCCGATTATTTTGTCATCTAATAGCGAACCTGAACCGGATTTTGCTATTTTACGTAAACGAGCGGATAATTATCGCTTTTCGCTACCCAAACCTGAGGACGTTTTTTTGGTCATAGAAATTGCTGATTCAACGCTAAAGTATGACCGAGAGGTTAAACTACCACTCTATGCTGAAGCGGGTATTTCTGATTATTGGATCTTTAATTTAATCGACAATCACCTAGAAGCCTATAGCCAACCCTATCACAAAGGGCAAGGAATTTTTGGATACAGCCTAAAGCGGATTGTATTGCCAGATCAGACAATGCTTTTGCCCTCTTTTTCCGATCTAATCCTCGATTTATCAAAAGTTTTTCCTCTAGTTTAAATCAACTATTCCTGAGTTGTACCATCAGGCATGATAGCACCGTTAAGATTTGCATTATTTAACATGGCTCCATCCAGTTTGGCATCTTTCAAGTTGGCTTTTTCTAGATTTGTCCTCTCTAATTTTGCCCCACGTAGGTCTGCTTCACTCAAGGTTGCGCCATTTAAATTGGTATAATATAGGTTTACTGCACTTAATTTTGCCTGCTGTAGGTTTGCTCCACTTAGATTAGCACTACTTAGATCGGCTGCACTTAGATTTGCCCCTTGTAAATCTGCTCCAGTTAGATTGGCATTACTTAAGTTGACTCGACATAAATCTGCGGCTTGCAAATTAGCTCCACTCAAGTTTACTTGACGTAAATCAGCACCAGCGAGATTGGCTTCTTGTAAGTTGATTCCACTCAGGTTTAAGGTATTCAGGTTAATACCCGCTAAGTTAGCATTTTGCAGTGAAACGCCAGGATCAATCAAATAAGCACCCGTTTGAGTTGCATCAAATCCCATCGGGAAAATTGTGGTTGTGCTATAAAATGCTTGTTGGAGGTTGGCTTCTTGAAGGTTGGCTCCTTCGAGGTCTGTCCCAATTAGGTTAACTTGACTCAAATTGGCATGGCTAAGGTTAGTTCTCATCAGTTTTGCCGTCCTTAAGTTTGCCGCCTTTAAGTTTGCCCCACTGAGATTTGCCATGCTGAGATTAGCTGTTTCAGATAAACTCGCTTGGCTAAGATTTGCCTCACTCAGATTTGCCTCACGCAAGGAGGCGAACGTTAAATCGGTTTTGCTTAAGTTTGCCTTTTTTAGAGTGGCTTTCTCTAACTCTGCAAATTGCAGTTTTGCCTGATGAAGGTACGCATCATCTAAGTTGGCTTCATTCAGTTTCGCACTCGATAAGTCTGCATTACTCAAATCTGCTCCCTTGAGATTTGCAAAATGTAGGTTTACTCCACACAGATTTACTCCACACAGATTGGCTCCAGATAGATTCGCCCGACTGAAGTTATTCCCACGCCACTTGCCACTTAGTTTTGCTCCGGATAAATTGGCTTGGCTTAGATTAACATCATTTGTGGTGTTTTTTCCAAAATCTGCTCCAGCTAGATTAATTCCGGTAAAATCTTTTTGTCCATTACGATACAGACGCCAAAATTCTTGAGCAGTCATCGGTGCTTCTTGACTATTGTCTTCAGCTAAATAAGCTTCTAATAGGAGCATGTCTCCGTAGAGTCCCAAAAGTTGAGTTATTCTCAATACCTTAAATTTTTCAGCGCTAAAATTAGTTATAGTGTTAGATATTCCTTCATCAGGAGTTGGACTATTGGTTAAGCTTGGCTCCACCACCTGTTGTGGCTCAACGCGCCGTTGCAAATTCTCCAACTTATCAGTTAGCTGATTCAACTGACGCTTGAACCTTACTAAAAACTTGGTTGTAATAGTTTGCCGTTCTTCGAGCTGTTCAATTTTGGCAACTAGAGATGCTAAATCTTGTTCTTTGTCAGCCATAGTAGAAAAGCTCCTATGCACCTAAACGGGTTTGAGTCACTACTGATTATAATAAAATGAATAAATTTTTGGTGCTTCTGGAGACGATTGCATCCTACGCCAAAAATACCTGAGAAGCGGTAAAATAATCCTCAACGGTGAGGTTTTTGACTGGAGCAAGATATCAGCTTGAACGCAGGGTGGGTTTTATGGAGATATTATCAGTGATATCCTGTAGGTTAATGGCTGAACCTGTCCCAACCCTAAGAATGCGTGACTGGCAAGGGAGTGGTACGAGTAGTGCGATCGCGAAATCTTGATCCTGTGCTAATTCTAGAAAGGATAGACCCATAAAGACCCGATGCTGAATATTCCCTCCGTCCTAGCACAAGAGCTTTCCCTCTCCGCCAATCAGGTGGAAAATACCCTGTCTCTTTTAGCCGAGGGCGCCACGATTCCCTTTATTTCCCGTTATCGGAAAGAACGCACCGGTTCTCTGGATGAAGTCCAAATTCGCGCGATCGCAGAACGCTACGCCTACCTGAGTGAACTCGAAGCACGCAAAGCCACGATTCTGGAGGCGATCGCGTCTCAAGGGAAGCTGACGGATGAACTTAAGGCGAAAATCGAGTCCTGTTTCCAGAAAAATGAGTTAGAAGACCTTTACCTCCCTTATCGCCCCAAGCGCCGCACTAGAGCTACCGTAGCGCGGGAAAAAGGGTTGGAACCTCTGGCTGAATTTATTAAATCCCTGAATACCCCCACCGCCAAACCCGTCTCCTTAGAAGCAGAAGCCGCTAATTATATTTCCGAAGAAAAGGATGTCACAACCGCCGAAGATGCGTTAAAAGGGGCGTCTGATATCCTCGCCGAAGAAGTCGCGGAAACCGCTGAATTCCGGGCATATCTGCGCGACTATTTGATGAAAAATGGGCGTTTTGTCTCCAAGATTAAAGACGATTACCCCGAAGGCAGCACTAAATATGAAATGTACCGCAATTTCCAAATCAAGGCAAAGGATATCGCGCCACACAATATGCTGGCATTATTTCGGGGAGAGAGTGAGGGGATTTTAACCCTAAATCTGGATTTTGATCAGGAGTTTATCCAATCGTATTTAGAGTCAGAAACCATTCGCACAAAAATTCCAGCGGTGCGGAACTTCTATCGGGAAATGCTTAATGATGGCTTTAACCGTTTGATGAAAAATTCCCTAATTACGGAAGTTCGGACAGATCGTAAAGCCTATGCTGATTTTGAATCGATTAATACCTTTGAAACCAATTTGCGAGAACTCCTGCTTTCTCCTCCAGCGGGAATGAAACCCACCTTAGCGGTTGATCCGGGATTGCGAACCGGGTGTAAAGTGGCGGTGTTGAATGAAACGGGGAAGTTTATGGAATATCAAACCATTTTCCCTCATACTGGACAAGGCACAAAAGCGGCGACTGTACTCAAAACTATGATTGAAAAATACCAGATCGAATTAATCGCGATCGGGAATGGTACAGCATCCCGTGAAACCGATGAGTTTGTTGGGGATGTGATTAAAAGTCTGGAACGTAAACCGATTAGCGTGATTGTCAATGAGTCGGGTGCGTCTGTCTATTCGGCGAGTGATGTGGCGCGAGAAGAATTTCCTGATCAAGATGTTACCGTGCGCGGGGCGATTAGTATTGGACGCCGCTTACAAGATCCTTTGGCGGAATTGGTGAAAATTGATCCAAAATCTATTGGCGTGGGACAATACCAACATGATGTGGATCAAAAGTTATTGAGAAAGAAGCTGGATGAAACGGTAGAAAGTTGTGTGAACTATGTGGGTGTGGATCTGAATACGGCATCAAAAGAACTTTTAACCTTTGTTTCTGGTTTAACTCCAACTATTGCCAAAAATATCGTTACCTATCGGAATGAAAATGGTGCATTCCCCAATCGTCGCCGTCTGCTGAAGGTAGCGAAATTAGGACCCAAAGCCTTTGAACAGTCGGCGGGATTCCTGAGAATTCGCGGTGGGGATAACCCGTTAGATAATACCGCCGTGCATCCGGAGAGTTATCCAGTCGTAGAAGCGATCGCGAAGGATATTGGGGTGCCCTTGAAACAAATCCCCCAAGCGGCGGATCGGCTCAAGTCTATTGATTTAAAGAAATATGTCACGGATACCGTTGGCTTACCCACACTCAAAGACATTATCCGGGAATTAGAAAAACCCGGACGTGATCCCCGTGCTGAGTTTAAATATGCCACATTTAAGGAAGGAATTAAGGAAATGTCTGACCTGAAAGTGGGGATGGAGTTAGAAGGAATTGTCACAAATGTGGCGAATTTTGGTGCTTTTGTGGATATTGGTGTGCATCAGGATGGGTTGGTTCATATTTCCCAACTGGCGGATCGATTTGTGGAAGATCCTAAAGAAATTGTCAAAGTGGGACAAGTTGTAAATGTGCGGGTTATGTCTGTGGATGAGAAGTTAAAGCGGATTGGTTTATCGATGCGTGGGGCACAACAAAGGTAATAGTTGAAACTATTGGGCGGTTGAAACCGCAGCTACACAAACCAAACCCGCCGGCGCGGGTTTCATGAATTAGCCTGTAGCCTGTAGTGGCATGACCCAACTAAAATAGTTCATTACCGTAGGTTGGGTTAGGCGGGTATTCAAGGCTATTTTTCCGGCAAATTTGAGCCAACTCACCCCCGCTTCAAAACCCCAAAACTATTGTATTGTCTAGGTTCTGAGCATTTTGACGGCTGACCGGGATTTTTGCCCGTGCTTTCTCCCGTCAAAAATTAGCTTACTGTCCATAATAAAGTGAGTCTCTGCGCTTGTCTAGCAATCTCTAATCTAGTGGACAACTCAACTTCCTTGAGATTAGCATAAGCAGACTTTGCGATCGCAAACCCCATAATCGATACTCTAGAACAGTAATTCCCAGGAAACATGCTACCGGAACGTCTCTACGGCTGCGATCGCGGATAATCGTTATAATAGGGCAATCTGATCGCCGATGCAATTTCCGTAAGCAACCCCGGTCTCGCATACACGGAGCTTTAGCCAAATAAGTTAAAGCTGTGCTTACCAGCCTAAGTGCTAAGCGCACTACGTTATCGGCAAGTGTTAAAGACCTACCAGCGGATGCGATAGCCAGTTTGCTGCTCTAGAACCGAAAAGTTAAACAGTTTTAAGGTCACTGAAACAGTGCTTTTTGGACAGTTACCGACCGATAACCTTGGCGAGGCTAACTTTACCCCAGAAATGGGTGAAAACCGGAGGGGCAACCATACCCCTCCACCCCGAAAGGGGTATGCTTCTTAAACCGCTACCGCGTGTTCCTCCCTGGTCTAAAGACACAGGGTTTCCCACAACGAAGGATTTTTATGAGCCAGAGCCTGGAACCTACCGTTCTACCTCCTCCGTTCCCGGATCATACCCAACTCCCTGAATCAGATGGCGAATTCGTGAAGAATTTTCAGGAGCATCCCCAAAGCCTTATTCTCACAGACTCCCTCGGACCTATTCTAGAAAGAATTCATCCCGATGGACAATATGCCATTGGACAAGATTGTGGCATCTACTGGCGACAGACAGAACCCCCGGAAAAAGGAGCAGAAGCTCCCGATTGGTTTTATGTGCCTAATGTTCCCCCAAAATTAGACGGTCAAATTCGCCGTTCTTACGTGATCTGGCACGAATTTATCGCACCAATGATTGCTTTAGAATTTGCCAGTGGCGATGGTTCCGAAGAGCGAGATCAAACGCCATTATCCCGCTCATCTCAAGGGAAAAAAATGAAACCCGGTAAGTTTTGGGTTTATGAGCAGATTCTCCGGATTCCTTACTATGGTATTTTTGAAATCAATCGGAACCATTTAGAGGTTTATCATCTAATCAATGGTTCCTACCGCCCGATGTCTCCTAATTCGCGAAACCACTATCCCATTGAACCTTTAGGTATCGAATTGGGATTACTCCAAGGAACCTATCAAAATCAAACTCAAATTTGGTTGCGCTGGTGGGATAGTCAGGGTAATTTACTCCTAACAGGAAGTGAGAGAGCCGAACAAGAAAGACAACGGGCTGAACAAGAAAGACAACGGGCTGAACAAGCAGAAATTGCCCGAAGAGAAGCCATTCCCAAATTATTCGCAATGGGATTAACCGCAGATCAGATAGCCGAAGCCTTAGGTTTACCCATTGAGGAGGTTAACTCCCTAGTGCAAGAAGGCAGAAATAACACCAATAGCTAACATCTTCTCCAGCTTCACTGTATAGACAAAGCTGCTCAATTATTTCCGCTCAGCTGCACTAGAAATCGGGAGCATGTCAGTTTTGCACAGAACGTTAAGGATAGAGAGCAAGAGGAGGCGATTGAAATCGCTGCTACACAAACAAAGTCCGCCTGCGCGGACTGGTTTATCACAGGGGTAGCTAACCCGAATTTGGTATTATACGTTTAAATGCAACTTAGTATGAACTCGTTTTAACGGGTTTAAGCTTTAAGAGGAGAACTTTAGTTCTAGGCTTCCTAAGATTAATGTTTCGCCTTAAGGACATCCCATCGCTTAGCCACAAACAAGCATAACCCATAAATTGTCAGACTCTCCCCCACTAACTCCGATGTCTCCTCAACCGCCACGCGCACCTTCTCCACCACCACGGGAATCAAACCCCCCTGATTAAGCTGAAAAACCACTATTTTCACCACCTCCCCGCAAAATCCCCCCAGAAAAAATATACCCATTCCCAAGGCGACAAAGGCAATGGCTTTGGGGTAAAATCTCCAAATTGCGATAAAATCCCGGTGAAATATCACCAGCGTACTCACCCCAATCCCCAAATAAATCGGCATCCAATCTTTATGATCTGACGTATTCAGCAGACGCGAAAGCTGTAGGTGAAACTTAAATACCTCATCCACCGCCCCATAAGAAAATAATACCGCGATCGCGCCACAAAAAAGGCGAGAGGGCGGAAGGGAGGTATGGCGTTGAAATAGCAGTAAACTCAAGGCAATTAAGCCAATCATCAACAGTTGCAGCGCTTGGATTAATGAGGGAATCGTCATTTGCCCATCCATATTAAATAGGGGATACGCCTTTCCCCTCACCACAATCCCCCACAGATAAATCAATCCCAAACTAATTTCTAACCCAATCACCGCCCACAGTAGCCAGACGCCAGAGGGTTGAATCGTGGGGGACTTACTTCTCATGGATGAAAATAGGAATAAATATCTTCGGCTAAACGCAAACCAATTCCCGGAACTTCAGCAAGCTGTTGTACCGATGCTTCTCGAATATAATCAATGGAACGAAAATGTGCCAATAGCTGTTTTTGGCGCACAAATCCTAATCCGGGAATTTCATCTAAACGAGAACGGCGTAATTTATCACTGCGTTGCTGTCGATGGAAACTCACCGCAAAACGGTGCGCCTCATCTCGTAAACGCCGCAATAATTGCACCCCCGGTTGTTCTGCATCTGTGGGGAGGGGAAAGGATTCACCAGGGAGAAAAATTTCCTCCCGTTGCTTAGCTAAACTCACTACCCGGACTTTATCCAATAGGTTCATATCCTGCAATACCGCCACCACGGCGGAGAGTTGTCCTTTACCGCCATCAATCATAATTAAATCGGGAAAATCATCAGATATCCCCTGTTCTCTGGAAAGGGCGGGTTTAGTTACGTTATCGGTTTGTGGGGAAATGGTATCAGTCAAACCCGCCCCTACATCTGGGTTTCCTTTGTGGTTTGAAAGGGCGGGTTTAGTTAAGTTATCGGTTTGTGGGGAAATGGTATCGGTCAAAACCGCCCCTACATCTGGGTTTCCTTTGTGGTTTGGAAGGGCGGGTTTAGTTAAGTTATCGGTTTGTGGCGAAATGGTATCAGTCAAACCCGCCCCTACATCTTTATATTTGCGAAAACGGCGACGAATCACTTCAGCTAAACTGGCAAAATCATCGGAATGACCAATCGTTACTGTGGGATTTTTGATCTTATAGTGGCGATAATGTTGCTTAGCTGGTATTCCATTAATAAACACCACCTGAGAGGCTACTGCATTGGCACCCTGAATGTGAGAAATATCATACCCTTCAATCCGATGGGGTAAATCGGGTAAATCTAAAATAGCGGCTAAATCTTCCATGGCTTGGGTATTGCGATCTGCGAATTTCTGAGTCCGTTCCAACTCATATTGGGCATTCCGTTCCACCATTTCAATTAATTCGGCTTTAGTTTGCCGTTGGGGAACTAAAATAGTAACTTTACGCCCTTTGCGTTCACTTAACCAATCTGCCAATAATTCCGCATCCGGTAACTCATGCTGAACTAAAATTTCAGTGGGAATTTCTACCGAGTCAACGGTTTGGTAATGATCTTCTAATACCCGTTGTAAAATAGCCCCTAATTCAATTCCCCCAGTCGGAACCTCGGCGAAAAATCCCAACCGCCCCACTAACCGACCGGCACGAATCTGGAATAATTGAATACAAGCATTATTGGCATCTGCCGAGAGCGCGATCGCATCCCGTGATACGGTATCATCAGGTAGGGCAACTTTTTGGTCAGCACTCAGGGCGTTCAACCCTTTAATCTGATCCCGAATTTTCGCGGCTAACTCAAAGTTCAGCGATTCCGCCGCTTGTTCCATATTCCGAGTTAGGATATCAATCAGTTCCCCCGTTCGTCCCTGAAACACCATCGCCATTTTTTGCACTGTATGGCGATACTCCTGGGGCGAAATTAGCTGTTGACAAACGCCAGGACAACGCCCAATATCATAGTTAAGACAGGGACGGTCTTTAAACAGAGGACGAGGACGCTGGCGTTGGGGGAAAATCTGCTTAAGTAGGTGTAATGTGCTTCGCAGCAACCCGACATCCACATAAGGACCATAATATCGATCCTTTTCCTTTCTCAGGTTACGCTTGCGGGTAATAAAGATACGCGGATAGTCTTCTGACCAAGTAATACAAACATAGGGATATTTCTTATCATCTTTGAGCAGCACATTAAAATAAGGCTGATGCTGCTTGACTAAATTCGCTTCTAATGCTAGGGCTTCCGCTTCCGTATCGGTAACAATGAACTCAATCTCCGCCACCTGACGCACCATCATGGCGATACGGGGGCTTAGGGGTTGGGCGTTACGGAAATAGGAACGAACGCGCGATCGCAGCTTCTTTGATTTACCAATATAGAGGATGCGATCGCTCCCGTCACGCATTAAATACACTCCAGGTTCGCCGGGGATTTCTTTCAGGCGACGTTCTAGGCGATCGGGATTATTGACTAGAGGGGTTACTTTAGCAGAGGATACCACAGATGCTGCTCATCTCGCTTACTCATCTTATCTTTATGATAAAACCTTTTTTTATTCCTGAGACATGGAACATTTTCTCCGGACGAGAGGTCAAAGGGAAAATCGGATAATTCTAGACGGTTTACCCAAGAAAACTATTAGGAGTTTGAACAATGAAAAAAATACTCATGCTCGCCGCCAGTCTATTTATAATATCAGCCGAATCAGCTCAAGCTTGTCGTTGTTTACCCTCTACCCCTGATCAACATTTTGAATCCGCTAATGCTGTCTTTTCGGGTCGAGTTGTTAATGTCGTCACTCCCCGCCAAAATTCCACACGCCCCGAATTCTCTTCCCAACAAAAAAGAGTCATGTTTGAAGTTGCCGAAGTTTGGAAAGGAGAAGAAAGACGCCGATTAATGGTGATGACACCAGAGTCCAGCGCCAGTTGCGGCTTCAACTTTGTGGAAGGAGAGTATTACTTAGTCTATGCCTCAATTTCCGATAAAAACTTAACCACATCCCTGTGCAGTGGCACAAAGCTATTAACTCAAGCCCAAGAGAATTTAAAGATGTTAGAAGACCAAGATACGCCTTCAGATACTGTCTCCTTGGAATCATTAGATAAAGGTTTTAACTCGGGAATGGAAGAACCATTTGAAACGGTGATTCGCAATCCCGGAAATTGGCAGCAATTTTGGAAAAAATTTAATGATAATTCTTCTCAAACACCACCCTCACCCCAAGTTAACTGGACGGAAAGCATGGTGATTGGAGTTGGGTTAGGGAATAAACCCAGTGGTGGCTATAGTGTTGAAATTAAAGATATCGTGATGGAGGACGGTAAGCTGGTGATTAATACTGTAGAACAGCAACCCGGACAAAACTGTTTTACAACAATGGCAATCACTCAACCTTATCATTTAGTTACGGTAGAACGAGTAGATTTACCTGTTCAATTTAACCGTAAAACTGAGATAATGAACTGCGATTAACGTCAAGTTGATAGACTACTTATTGATGTAGGGGTTGCTGAATAAGTAGTGGGGTGAGGGGAGGGAACAGTGAGTGAACAGTAAGAGTTAATATTAGACAGGTCAGGGGCTGGTAGGTTACGGTGAACAGGACATTAAACGGTTATTTCTCCAATGAAAGACCCGCCCGACAATTACAATAAAGGAATTAGTGCTTGCTCAAAGCGTTTCCAGTCCAATCTACCATGAATACCCCAGCCCACATCATTATTAATATGCTATGCCTAGGGCGTCAGGATACCGCCAATATCCTTACCCCAGTCATAGTCGGTGCATTCCTCCCCGATGCTCCCATGTTTGTATTCTACTTTGTTGAAAAAGTGATTAAAGGCACACCTGAAGGAATTATTTGGCGAGAAGCGTATTACAAAGAAAACTGGCAAAACTTTATTGACATTTTCAACTCCATCCCTCTAATTATCTTTGCTTTAGTTTTCACAGGCTGGTTAGGTTCCAAAATAGGAATAATCTTTTTCTCCAGCATGTTTTTACATATTGTCGGTGATTTTCCCCTGCATCATAATGATGCCCATCGGCATTTTTTTCCCTTTTCCAATTGGCGATTCCAGAGTCCAGTTTCCTATTGGGACCCGAATCATTACGGCACTATTGTCACCATTGTGGAAATCCTCGCCGTCATTATCAGCTGCGTCGTTCTATTCCAAACCTACCAATCCATGACAGGTAGAATTAGTGTGGGGCTAATGGGAGTTTCCTATTTAGCCTATTTCATCTATGTTTTTACCGTTTGGGTTTAGGTCAAATTGGCTCAAAGCCACTGTCGTGAGAGTTCATCGTAAACCTCGTGAGACCCCGCATTCAGCGAAGCAATGCGGGGAGGAATAGAGGTCAAATCTTGCCACTCAATGTGGTGAGATTTGACCAGTCCAGTTGAAGGCACGACGATTAACCCCGTGCTTCGCTGCAACAACTGGACTTTTTTGGCAGTAA
>NZ_JBKHUP010000120.1:0-20670 GCF_046565525.1 Coleofasciculus sp.
AACAGGGGTTTGGTTACCTGTGAGGGTTTGGAGACCAAACAGGGGTTTGGTTACCTGTGAGGGTTTGGAGACCAAACCCCTACGGTTATAAACAGAAAAATTCTTCACCGATGGAAGGATGAATGCCAATCGTATGATTAAAATCTGCCTTAGTCACCCCAGCGTTAATGGCTAAAGCAATCATCTGAATAATCTCGGAGGCACAGTCTCCTACCATCTGAGCGCCTAAAACCCGATCTGAGTTGCTATCAACTACTAGCTTCAGTAGTGTTTTTTCCGGTGATTCTGCCCTCATATCTAAAAGGGATTGGAATGTTTTTTGATAACAACGCACCGATTCGCCCAACTGCGCTTGTGCTTGAGCTTGAGTTAACCCGACGGTAGCGGCTTCAGGTTGGGAAGAAACAACGTAGGGAACATAGTCATAATCGACAATTCGAGGATGATCACCAAATTCTGTATCGGCGAAAGCTCGACCCGCCGCGATCGCAACTGGGGTAAATGGGGGTCTAGCGGTACAATCACCTACAGCGAAAATATTGGCTTGACTGGTACGGCTGTACTCATCAACCGCGATCGCTCCCTGCTTGACTTCAACCCCAGCTTTCTCTAAACCCAATCCATCCCAGTTGGGAATGCGATCGGTAATCCAGACAACGGTTTCCACTTCTACGGGTTCACTGTTACCCAATAACCTTAAATTCAGACAATCTTGCACTCGTTCAATTTTCTCAACCTGGCTATTGGTGCAAATTCTAATTCCCAACCGAGTCATCTCGTCTTGAACCGTTGTCCGCAAATCCTGATCACAACCGGGCAATATTTTCTCCTCTGCGATGACTAGAGTAACTTTTGAGATCAACCCATTCATAATCCCCGCCAGTTTCACAGCAATATAGTTACTGCCAATAATAGCCAGATGTTTGGGTTGATGCTTAAGTTCGAGAAATTTCCGGGTTGTAATCGCATATTCAATTCCGGGAACCTCGGGTTTTATCGCTTTTCGACCAACCGCAATCAAAATATGCTTTGCCTTGTACGGATATCCATCAATATCTACCGTGTGAGCATCTAAAAATTTAGCATGTCCTTTGAGCAATTCAACGCCAGCTTTTTCCAGCTTTTGGGTATGCCTTTGGCACAAATGCTGAATGTCGCGGTTTCTGGCTTCCATAAATTGACACCAATCAAAGTTCCTCGAAACATGACCCCATCCATATTCATCCGCCCGTTCAAACACTTTGGAGAAACCAGCCGCATAAGTCATTAGTTTTTCGGGGATACAACCATGTACCACACAAGTCCCACCGACTTGATCTTGCTCCGCGATCGCCACCCGGACGCCATATCCAGCCGCGCTTTCAGCCGCCGCTAAACCACCGGGTCCGGCGCCAATAACCAAAAGTTCGTAATCCCAGTCCATAACAAAACCTTGTAAAAAAATACAATAGCTATCTTTCAGGAAAGCATTTTATTGCTCAGTAAAGTAAATGCTAACCTCGCCGAGAGTAATTCAGTAAAGTATAGACGAATACTTCGATAACTTACACAAATTAACGTTTTATACTTCTTTAGGTAGATTGAATCTTATGGACAGTCTCATAGGATGAAATCGAGGTGGTAAATCCATCGATTTTTAAGAAATATATTTGGTTTACTATTACTAATTTATGCCCTAGCCAAAGATAGTGAAGATTTGAAAAAAGCAAGTTATTGGTGCTTTTTTATCATTGCCCTAATTACGATCCCCGTTTTTTGGGCAGGGATGCAAGCGGAAGAAGTGGTTAGCGCTCTTCCTCAAGTTCCCCATTCGTTGATTCACGCCCATAGAAACATTGCCGAGCAAGCTCTCATTGCTTTAGAGATATTAGGAGTAATCAGCTTATTTGGCTTGTTCCGAGGGACAAAGAATACTCCATCCTGGTTTTCCATAACCTTGTTAGTCGTGGCAGTTATTTCTACAGGTTTGGTGTCATGGACGGGACTTCAGGGAGGAATAATTAGACACACAGAAGTTCGCTCACAATTGCAATTTTTACTCCCCAATGATGCTACAGAATCGGGCGATCATCATCAAGGGTCAGAAACTGAACATGGACACCAAGACGATTCAGGACATTCTCATGAAACTGATTGACACTCTAAAAGCGTCACTTCCCAAACCAATCGAGGTTGAGCATAGCCGAGAAGGTAGGTTCGCGCTTGCTCTAATTGGTGAATAATCTGGGTATGGGATTGGTGTTGCCAGTAGCTATGCTGTAAATAGTCCACTAACCACAATTGAGCTTGGGGATCAAGGGTTTGATCAATTTCCTTAGCCAGTTCTAGCGCCATGCGGGATGAGTTGGGCAATTGGTTCAGCTTTGCCAGTAATTCTGGGGGAATGGCTTGGAGTTGTTCAAACGCCGCGATCGCTTCTCCGGGACTTCCTTGGGCAATGGCTAATATAGAGGGTTCTTGGAGAATCTGCTCATAACCCGTTTGCTGTAGCACCTGTGCCATGTCGTCTTGTGCTAATCGATAAAAGGGAATCCGTTGACAACGGGACACTAAGGTGGGTAATAAGGCATCGGGACTGGGAGCAATTAAAATTAATGTGGCGTTTCCGGGTTCTTCTAGCGTCTTGAGCAAGCCATTTGCGGCTGATTCTGCCATGGTTTCCGTCTGTTCGAGCACCACAATTTGACGAGAGGCTTCTAGGGGAGAACGTCCTAAAAATTGGCTAATTTCTCGAATTTGTTCCAGGCGAATTTGAGGGGGGGTTTTGCGCTTGAGTCCTTTTTCTGCCGCTTCTTTGGCGGATAGGCGAATGCCATTGTGCAGATAGGTGGGTTCGATCCAGAGGAGATCGGGATGGTTCCCCTGTTGTAGGCGTTTCTTGACTAATGGTTGCTTCTGGGGTGGGATATCTTGACAAAACAACCGTTCAATGAACCAACGGGCGACCAGACCCCGCCCTACTCCAGGAGAACCGGCAAACAGATAAGCTGGGGCGATGCGGTTGGCTGTAATTGCCCCCTCTAAGAGTGCGATCGCTTGTTTTTGTGCAACTATGGTCATTTGTTCGTCATTCGTCTTATGTCAAACATCTATGACATGCTTGTGTCCAATTCGTTGACGCAAAACCGTCTGAATATCTAGTTGTACGGCGTCAGGGCTTTGATTGGCGTCAATCCTGACAATTCGCTGGGGATACTGGGAGGCTAATTGGGCAAAACCCTGCTGTACTCGCTGGTGAAAGGTTAACTCCGCTTGTTCCATGCGATCAGCGACTCCCCGTTCTTTAGCTCGCTGTAAACCAATTGTGACATCAACATCTAACCACAAGGTCAAATCGCTTTCTATTCCTCCTGTGGCGATGTGGTTGATTTGCTCAATCAGGGTTAGGTCAATTCCTCGCCCATACCCCTGATAGGCAATCGTTGAGTCGGTGTAGCGATCGCACAAAATAATTGCTCCGGCGGTGAGCTGAGGCTGTAACAATTCTTCAACATGCTGCGATCGATCAGCGGCATAGAGTAGGAGTTCGGTTCGGTGTTGTAGGGATGAGGAGTTTTCTTGGAGTAAGAGTTGACGTAGTTTTATTCCTAGGGTGGTTCCTCCGGGTTCTCGGGTGATGATCACAGGTGGCTGCTTACCACAATTACCCAGGGTGTCTAGTACGCCACTGGTGAGGAACCAATCCCGCGATCGCTTGATTTGGGTGGTTTTGCCGCTACCTTCGACCCCCTCAAACACGATCAGCATTTCCCCTTCTCCACCCCTAATCTGATTTATTGATCATCTTATCCGGATCAGCCGCTAAGATACTGGTAGCTGATAAACAACTGAGCATCAGTTTATTTTTTTTAGCCTTCTGCTCATGAGCCTTAACAGAGGTTCGATATGATAAGAAGGTCTAGCTATCTGACGCCTAGGGTTAAATATGGCTCGCTACACTTGTTCATTTACGGTTGCAGTTTCTCCCGATCACCTTCAGCCATCGTTGATTGAGGTTTTACAATCCTGCGATTTTGACATTATCTATGATACGGGAGACTATATCATGGCACGGGAGATTCCCGGTCATGTTGCCTTTGCCAAACTCGTGACAGTGGAGGTTTTGATTGACAAATCGATGGCTACCGATCAGGAAATTCGCATGAATTTCGTGATCAAAAATGAAGAGTTACCTTTACAGGTAGACAACCACTGCCACGATAAGTTTTATGAAGTTCAAGAGGCGGTTGCCCAAAACCGCCATTGGCAACTCTTAGAAAGTGTTGCTGGATAAATCCCGACTTACCCTGTAGTCAGATTTTGTTTTCCTTTATTCCATGGTTGGGTTTGTTTCGTTTCCTTTCGTTTCAATCCCCTGGTTTCAATCATCTGGACTTCCCTGATCAAAGTTGGGCTAATAATCAGGGTGTCCAGTCATCTGGATCTCCCCCCATCATATTTGGGCTAATCAGGGTGATGTCAAACTCATCGGGAGGTCCGGTGGGAACAGAGTCGCGCTTGAGTATGTAATATTTGGCACTAACTTGAGGACCGAAGACGACTTCGTCCTCATCTTCAAGATCATGGGCTGGAAGTTTACGACCGTTAATTACCAGTCCATTGGCGCTGGTTTTCCCTTTGAGGTTACCATCGACAATACGGTAGTAGAAACTGCCGTCCTCCCGTTCTCGCCGCACTAGAGTAGCGTGTCGGCGAGACACAAATTGTGAGAACAGACGAATATCCACATCCGGATCTCTGCCTATGGAATAAACGGGTTCCTCCAAGGTATATTCCTTGCGCCCTTTTTCGTCTTCAATAATTAACAGATGGTTTGAACAGGATTTTGCAGGCATTGAACATCGAAAAATAGGGATAGAGAGTGCAGTTCATTCACTGTCGCTGTGTCTATGCTTTCTTACATTAGCAAACTGCTTAATCATTTTCTTTAACGGATCAAGAAGAAACGACCTAAATTGCCGACCTCCAATTTGGTCTTCCCCCATTCAATCATCATAAGCATTAATGCAGATAATGGCACAGACTCCAATGTTACAATTTTGTGACATCCTTTGGCACTGACCCTACGGAAGAGCCGATAGGCTTCCGTTGGGGTTCCGCTAATTGGCGGTGCTTTTGGCTTTTTATAGTGAGGAATATGCAATAACCGTGTAGACTGAACTTGTAGAAACTTATGGGTTCAGTCTTTCACACTGGATTGACCAGTATTGGCGGCACGGCGCAGCTCACTACTCCCTCGACGCTGAATGCCTCTGGGAGATACTTGCGGATAATTTGGATACTTCCATTGATGTCCGCATTAATCAAACGTCCCTCACTTGACTTAAACAAACCTCTTTTGACTCGTCTCCCCAAATAGGCTGATTGCTTATAGGGAGCCTCTAAGTCTAAGGCTGATGTTTTTGAAGTATAACTTTCCTCTTGAATGACTACCTTGATGCCTATTAATTCACACTTATAGGTAATCTGGTCGATTAACTTGGCATGAGGAATATTAACAAACTTTTGATTATTCCGTTTGCCCAAATTAACCTCTTGTTTCCAGCCTTCATTTTTGCCGATGACTAAAGTTGCGATCCCAAGCTGTTTTAGCCTATTGGCTATTAGTCGGCTGGTATTGTGCAGATAGTTCTCCACATAGCGATTACGGTGATAAGTAAGAGACTGAATCCTCCGCGTCGTGCGAGTGGAGTCTTTGAGCTGACTTTGAAGGAAAGCTAATAGTTTATTGTAATATTGGTTTCGACTCTTGAGTGGTCTTCCATTAACCAACAAAGGCTGGAAACCGGGTTGGTTTGACGTTAAAGCCACCAGATTATCGACACCCAGGTCAATTCCGGCTACCCATTTTGGTGCAACGGGTTCCGACTCTTTTTCTGAATAGACAATCTCCAAAATATAGCAGTTTGAGCTGGGAACAATCCGAGCTTCAGCAATGTTAGGAACTTGGGTCGGGACGCTGATATTACTCATTGATAAATGGCAGCGTCCCTGCTTATAGTCTCCCTTGTAGATGGACTCGTGATGATAAATGACGATGTTTCGTCCTTTAGTTTTGTCCTTGTACCTAGGAATACGAGGCTCACTCAAGTATTTTTCGGGTCGTTTCTCCCAGTCCAAATGAGCCTCAGCATAAGATTTCCATGTTTCTACCAACTTCTTGATTATCTGTTTTGAGACTTTGGTCGGCATTGCCCTGTAAGCCTCTGTGTCTTTAACCAAGTGATAGAGAGTTGGCAGTGTATAACGGGAACCCGTTTTAAAGAAGTGTTGACGGCACAAATAATTAGCCCCGTTGTACAGATTCTTTGACTTAAATGCCAATTCATCGGCTTCCTTCCAATAGGCATGATTCCGGTTTATGACGTGTCTTTCCACCATTTTCATGATTGCCCTCCAACAACTTTTAGTTGTCTTTCTTTGCGTCTACCTGCCGACCTCTTCCCATATATTTTTGCCGAGAAGGAAGCGAGTAACGAAAGCATATCTTCCACTAACTCTGCCTCATAAGACCACCTTGCGTTCTCAGCGCTGGCAACTTTTCACTGGCATCCCATTGTCTAAGTGTCCAGTTTCCAGCAAGGCTTGTGTTGCTGCTTACCCCTCCCCATTGGCAGAAGTTTCTTAGATTTTACTATATATCTACAATTTTCTACAATTTTCCCCGCAACAGTTCAAAACCCCTCTATGTTTATCTTAATAGCTGCGTTACAATCCCGGTCGAGAAGACCCCACAAGCCGGCTGTGAATTCATATTGATAAAACTTTCTCAATGTGGCTATCACAACAATAGCTTGCTCTGGTTTTTATGGTGGGGTGTACGGGAAGAAGCATTTACGGAGACAGGATAGCAATAAGTTGCATAACTATGGCGCTTAAATGCTTGACCCCTATCTAAAAACCCACTTACCAGCCTTCGCTGCTTTGTTAGCGAGACTTGAAAAGAATCACCTAAGCACTACCATTACTTCGTATTCTACTACATTGGCAAGGGTAATTTATGGGAACGGGCAACGGGCAACGGGGAACAGTGCAAAACGTTTGTCGGTTTAGTCCTGGGAACGAAACCCAACGCCAGGGGGTGAGCCTGTTGGGTAACGCTTACGCTCTACCCAACCGACAAAGGGGACATGCTCTCTACTGGTGAATCACCCCGGTGGAGTTCCAACCCCGACGCAATAGCAAAGAGTTACTGACGACAGTGACTGAACTAAATGCCATCAAGGCGCCCGCTACAGCCGGATTGAGAGCGATACCAAATCCAGGTAACAGTACACCTGCCGCTACGGGAATACCCAAAGTGTTATATCCTAGAGCCCAGAAGAGATTTTGGCGAATTTTGTTAAAGGTAGCGCGAGACAGTTTGATGGCTTTGACAATATCCATTAAGCCGCCAGCTTGGGGACTGGTAGCGCTAGGTTGCATGAGAATAATTCCCGCCGTTTCCCGGGCAACATCTGTTCCCGCTTGCAGGGCGATACCAACATCAGCTTGGGCTAAGGCTGGACCATCGTTAATTCCATCTCCAACCATGGCGATGCAGTTTCCCTGGGCTTGCAATTGTGCTATAGCGGCAGCTTTCCCATCGGGACGGATACCTGCCATAACATTGGCTGGATCAATGGCAAGCTGTTGTGCCACGTTTGTTGCGGCATCCAGTTGATCCCCGGTTAGCAGCATCACGCGCAGTCCCATCGCCTGTAGCTGTTCGACTGTTGTTTTAGCATCGGGTTTGGGTAAATCTGTTAAAGCGAGGAGTCCAGCCAATTCTCCATCCACGGCGATATACACCACGGTTTTACCCACAGCCGCTAAGTGTTGGGCTTGTGCTTGGGCGGTATCATTAATGGTCACACCTTGCTGACGTAACCAGTCTTCATTCCCCAGTAATACCCGTTGATTTTCGACGAGGGCAGATATTCCTAGTCCAGCTTCGGTATAAAAATCTTGGGCAGCTAATAGGGGGAGTTGTTGTTGTGCCGCCGCCGTACAAATCGCTTCTGCGAGGGGATGAGTTGTGCCTCGTTCCGCTGCTGCGGCAAGTTGTAGAAGTGTTGAGTGTGGAGTTTTGAGTTGGGAATGGGGAATGGGGAATGGGGATGGGGATAATTTCTCCTGTACACCTCCTGTGTACTCGTCATCTGCCCATTCCCTAATAGACAGACAATCAGTTACAGTGGGTTTTCCTTGGGTCAGAGTACCTGTTTTGTCAAAGACAATGGTATCGAGGCGATGTACTCGTTCTAATATGTCACCTCCTTTAATCAATAAGCCCCGTTCTGCCCCTAGGCTGGTGCCGACTAGAATTGCTGTCGGGGTGGCTAATCCCAAGGCACAGGGACAGGCAATCACTAATACCGCGATCGCTAATTTTAAGCTCAATAGTAACGGTGATATTGAATCACCCATCAGCGAGTCTCCTTCCCCTAACACCTGAGTCCAGATTTTTGTCCCAACCAGATCCCAAAACAGGAAGGTGAGGATGGCTATTGTCAATACTCCATAAGTAAAATATCCGGCGACTGTATCGGCTAAATTCTGCACCGGTGCTTTGCGCGTTTGCGCCTCTTCCACCAGGGCGACAATTTGCGCTAAGGTGGTTTCCTGTCCAATGCGCGTCGCTTGAATCGCGATCGCACCCGATTGATTCAAGGTGCCAGCCGTAACCAGATCTCCGGGTTGCTTGAGGACAGGTAAGGGTTCCCCTGTCAACATTGACTCATCTACCGACGACTGACCCGCCATCACTTCGCCATCAACGGGTATTTTTTCTCCCGGCAAAACGCGCAACCATTCGCCCACACGAACTTGTTCCACAGGAATTTCGATACCCACTTCTGTGGTGGTGGGTGTGGATTTACCAATTAACCGGGCTACCTTGGGCTTCAATGCCAATAATGATTCATAAGCAGCTGATGCCTGACGCCTTGCCCGTTGTTCCAAGGTACGCCCTAGCAGGATAAAGCCGAGTAACATCACTGGTTCATCAAAGAAGCATTCCCAGCCTAATTGAGGCAAGAAGAATGCCGCACAGCTAGCTCCATAAGCCGCCAAGGTTCCCAGTCCCACCAAGGTGTTCATATTCGGGGTTTGATGCCGCAATCCGCGCCAGCCATCGCTGATAATGGGACGTCCAGGTCCAAGGAGTGCTAAGGTTGCCAGTCCCCAGTGAAACCAGATCGTGCTAAACACAGGTAGCATTGGTCCATTAAACCAATGACCGATATGTCCGATGGTCGAGAGAATGACTAGAACACCCGCAATTATTAATTGCCGCAGTTGTTCCTTTGCCTGTTGTTCATGGCGTTGAGTCGGGGTGAGGTGTTCTTGTGAAGTTTCTCCTGCTTGGGAATAACGGGGTTGGGAGGGAAACCCTGTCGCGGTTAATTTTTCCGCTAGGGCGGCTGGATCAGCTTGACCGACTTCATACTCAACCACCGCCACTTCTGTCACCAAGTTGACCCGGGCAGAAATCACCCCAGGTTGCTGTTCTAGCTGTCGTTCCACCGCACTGACACAGCCTGCACATTTCATCCCCCCAACATCTAGCGTCATTTGCTCAACTGTTGGGGTGGGGATATCGACGGCTTTTTCTGGAGAAATTTGCATAGATGTTTTGGATACGGACAGGGGATGCCTGAAGGCTGAGCTCTAGTAAATTCTCTTCAATGATAAGGATAATAAGGATAATTGGCTCGTGGCTGAACCCTCGGTGACATTCGTACTAAGATCAATGACAAAGGATATCAGACTCATGACGACTAATCCCGATAACCAACCCACGACTACCGATCAAACGTTACCGAGTCCCTGGCGCTGCTTGGCTTCAGCCTTGATATCGGGTTCCTTCGCGATCGCAGGTTACTGGCTGACAACCGCTATTGCACAATCCTTGGCGAATAAACCTCTACCCTCTGGGAATGTGACGGCGGTTAATATTGCGATCGCGGTTCGTACTTTAGTTGTTGGTATCAGTACTCTCGCCACGGCTGTCTTTAGTCTCGTGGCTGTTGGTTTAGTCGCTTTAGCCATCCAATTGACTGTGCAACGCTTCACCCAAGGGACGAAATGAGACTTTACCTGACGGTGTTACGCTGTACAACCCTGGACAAACGGGGCATACGCCCGGTCGTGTTAATGCATCACCGTACAAATTTAATCATGTACTAACTTTCAGGTAACAGACCCTTTTGCGCCAGCCACTCCCGATTATAAAGCCGCGATTGATAACGGGAACCGCTATCACAAAGCACCGTAACAATCCTGTGCCCCGGTCCGATTTCTTTCGCTAAGGCTACGGCTGCACCGACATTAATTCCTACAGAACCGCCCATAAACAAACCATCCTTTTCCAGCAGTTGATAAATCACCCGCACGGCTTCTTTGTCATCAATTTGAATGGCATCGTCAATGGGAACCCCTTGCATATTGGCAGTAATTCTGCTGTTACCAATCCCTTCCGTAATCGAATTCCCCTCTGTAGTAATTTCCCCCGTCTTCACGTAACTGTACAACCCACTCCCCATGGGGTCAGCCACAATCGATTTAATTTGGGGATTTTTTTCTTTCAGGAACAGGGAAACCCCAGCGAATGTTCCCCCTGTCCCTGTCGCCGCCACCCAAGCATCAACTTTACCGTTGGTTTGTTGCCAAATTTCGGGTCCTGTGGTTTCGTAATGTGCCAGTCGATTCGCTAAATTATCAAACTGGTTTGCCCAAATCGCATTCTCCATCTCTTCGGCAATTCTTCCAGATAGCTTAACGTAATTATTTGGGTCTTTATACGGCACAGCTGGAACCGGACGCACTTGAGCACCTAGCGTCCTCAAAGCATCCATTTTCTCTTGGGATTGAGTTTCAGGAATGATAATTAGGCACTTATATCCCTTAGCATTACAAATATGCGCTAGACCAATACCCGTATTACCAGCCGTTCCCTCAACAACTGTACCACCGGGCTTGAGTAAGCCTTTTTCTTCAGCATCTTGAATAATATAGAGGGCGGCGCGGTCTTTGACAGAACCGCCAGGATTAAGAAACTCAGCTTTTCCCAGGATTTCGCAGCCTGTTTCTTCGCTGAAGCTATTTAACCGAATTAGAGGTGTATTCCCTACTGTGCCGACAAAGCCGTCTTTAATATCCATTTGCTCAATTGAGTATTCTGCTCTAATTTTTAAGTTGACATTTCTCCCGGTTGGAAATATAGGGTAATGTAAAGTTTTATGTAGGGGCGGGTTTCACTGTTATGGTTTCTTCCCTTACCCAGATGTAACTAAACCCGCCCCGATCAAGTGCAAGAATTAATTCCCCTATCTTCCCTATTTTTCCCTGTTCACCGAGAAGGGCGGGTTTAGTCAAGTTATTGGTTTGTGCCAAAACGTTATCAGTAAAACCCGCCCCTACAGGAGGAACTCCCCCTGCTAAAAGACGTAGCATGCTACGTCTGGAACACACCCCATCTCCGAGACGTTCCCCACCTTATGTCTCTACTTGTTAGGTTGAGGGGTCATCCGCAGGTAAGGCTTGACTTCGGTGTAACCTTTGGGGAATTTTTCTTTTAAGACTTCGGGATCTTTGAGAGAGGGGACAATCACACAGTCATCCCCATCTTTCCAATTCACGGGAGTTGCCACTTGATGGTGATCCGTCAACTGTAGGGAGTCAATCACCCGCAAGATTTCGTCAAAGTTGCGACCGGTACTGGGAGGATAGGTGATGGTCAGGCGCAGTTTTTTCTGGGGATCAATGACGAAGACTGTGCGTACCGTAACACTAGCATTGGCGTTGGGATGAATCATGTCATACAGATCAGACACTTTTTTATCAGCATCTGCCAATACGGGGTAGTTGACGGTAGTATTCTGGGTTTCGTTAATGTCTTGAATCCAACCCTGATGAGAATTCGCATCGTCAACACTCAAGGCGATGACTTTAGCATTGCGCTTGTCGAATTCGGGTTTGAGCTTGGCAACCTCGCCTAACTCTGTGGTGCAAACGGGTGTATAGTCAGCTGGGTGGGAGAATAACACGACCCAGCTATCCCCTGCCCAGTCATAAAAGTTGATGTCGCCTTCACTAGAGGATTGAGTGAAGTTGGGGACGGTATCGCCTAATCGCAGAGCCATAGCTAATTTCCTGATCCTTATCGTCAAAAGAGACAATTTTTAATTTTCCCACAAAACACCGATTTTCCGGTAGGCTTTTAGCTTTTTTCATAATTGTGGGGGGATGAGCGCCTAAACTCTTGAGGTAGAGCCAGATAAGATGAGAGGATAGAAAACAAAAGTTAAAGTAATCGAAGAGAGGGGCAGTTCTCTCTCGGTCTTCAATGTGTCTGAGTAAGGAGGAGAGTTAATGAAACGATTGGTTAGTGTGTTAGTGGTATGGGGACTGTTAGTGGGTTGCTTAGGATGGTTGGGTTTCTCCCAAAGCGCGATCGCAGCACCAATGTCCTGGACTCCGGGCATGTCTTTGAGTAACGCGATCGAGAATGGGTCACCGATGTTACTTGCCGAGACAACTCTACGCAATCCAGCCGATGCCAAGCTGGAAACGGAGTTTGGTCAAAAGCTTGATTTGAACAATACTCATATCCGAGCGTTTCGGCAGTATCGGGGGCTGTTCCCGACGGTAGCGGCATTAATTATTCAAAATGCCCCCTACGACAATGTAGAGGAAGTGCTTGAGATTCCAGGATTGACTGAGCGGCAAAAACAGATCCTAAAAGATAACCTGGACAATTTTACGGTGACCGAGACAGCGGACGTTTACAACGAAGGTGACGACCGCTTTAATCCTGGCGTCTACTAAACTCGGATAATTCAGAAAATTCCTAGTTCAACCCACTCCTGTTGGGGGTGGGTGATTTTTTACACATAAAGGCAGATGGTAGATGGTACAGGGATGACAACCTGTCCGGTGTAGAGACGCGCCATGCTACGTCTCTACGTTGCCCTTGGGGTGATGAAGATTCCCACGTCTGCTAAAGTATTTGACTATATTTTGACTAACTATGATTTCTGTTCCCGACAATTCTCAATCGCAGCCACTCCATCAACCGACCCAGTTTGATGTTGTCGTCGTAGGCGCTGGTGCGGCTGGACTTTATGCCGCCCTTTGTCTACCCGATACCTTAAATGTGGGACTGATTACCAAAGATACTCTATCCATCGGTGCCAGTGACTGGGCGCAGGGCGGTATTGCGGCGGCTATTGCCCCAGGAGATTCACCGACGTTGCATGTTGAGGATACACTTCGGGCAGGTGCAGGGCTTTGTGACGCTGATGCTGTCAAGTTTCTGGCTCAACAAGCGCCAGATCGGATTCGCTCGTTAGTGGAGATGGGGGTGACGTTTGATCGACGGGGGGAGCAGTTAGCCTTAACCTTAGAGGCGGCTCATTCTCGTCCCCGGGTTCTCCATGCAGCGGATACCACAGGGCGGGCGGTGGTGAGTACGCTGACTGCCTTAGTCTTGCGCCAAGCTAATATTACGGTGCTTCAGCAGGCGTTTGCCTTGTCTGTATGGCTCAATCCTGAGACGGGTCATTGTCAGGGGGTCCAACTCATGTATCAAGGTCAAATCAGTTGGATACGGGCGGGTGCGGTTGTCCTGGCTACGGGAGGCGGTGGTCAAGTTTTTGCCCAGACGACGAATCCCGATGTGAGTACCGGAGATGGAGTCGCGATCGCGTGGCGGGCGGGTGCGATTCTCAAAGACTTGGAATTTGTCCAATTTCATCCCACAGCTTTAACTAAACCGGGAGCGCCTCATTTTCTGATCAGCGAAGCGGTGCGGGGAGAAGGGGCGCATCTAGTGGATGATCAGGGACACCGTTTTGCTTTTGAGTATCATCCTGATGGCGAACTCGCGCCCAGAGATGTGGTGAGTCGGGCGATTTATAGTCATTTACAGAAAACTAAACCTGATCCAGCCTCCAGTCATGTCTATTTAGATTTGCGCCCCATTCCCGATGATCGCATTCGCCACCGATTTCCTAATATTATCCAGGTTTGTCAGCAATGGGGAATTGATGTATTTCGGGATATGATTCCCGTCACCCCCGCCGCCCATTATTGGATGGGGGGAATTGCTACAGATTTAATGACTTGTACCTCTATTCCTAACTTATATGCCGTGGGTGAAACGGCGAGTACGGGTGTTCACGGTGCCAACCGTCTAGCCAGTAATTCGTTATTGGAATGTATTGTGTTTGGGGCTCAGTTGGGGGAATTGACACCCGATCAATCTGTCTTGCATCAGGAATCAGGTTCTCAGTTCCCTGTTTCTATTTCCCCATTAACCTTATCCGATGAAGCCACTAAAACGGATAAAATAGTTGCGATGCAAGATCAGTTAAAACGCTTAGTGTGGCAAAGTGCCGGGATTTCTCGATCCGCCCAGATGCTAGAGCGTGCGACAAAGCAGGTGGAAGTCTGGCAGTCTGAATTTGCTACATTGCCTTTAAGCCAACAGTTACGGGATTTAACGCCACAGAAAACGGTTCAACTTGATGTCCCCAATGCCGATTACCTGGTGCGAACTTGGGGAGAAACATCTAACTTATTAGATGTAGCTTACTTAATTTTGAAAAGCGCCCTGTTTCGGACAGAAAGTCGCGGCGGACATTACCGCTTCGATTATCCTCAACCTGATCCGAATTGGCAAATGCATACCCTTGTACAAGGGGAGCGTTGGTGGAAAGGATAAATGTCTTATGTTTTTTATGTCATTTGTCATTCATCATTCGTTTATGTCATTCGTAGGGGCGAAGCATTTGGGACGCTATCTTATGATACTTGTCCACAATGTTTTCTCCAAATGCTTCGCCCGACTCCGGTAATATCGTTTATGGATAAATTTTGAATTTTTTAAGGTGGGTTTAGTTACATCTGGGTAGGGTGCAAAATGATAATAATCAAACATTAATGGGTCCCGTGGGAACCGCCGCCGCCACAAAGTTAGCCTTAAATCAATTAATTGCCGCGTTAACCGCCGGGTTTGCCCTTAGTTTAGGATTTGTGCAGCGTCAGGGGGTAGACGTAGACAAATTTATGGAACTTCTGCGAGACAGTGCGCTGTATGCACCAACATTTGATAAGAAGTTAAATCGGATGCAAGAGGGTAATTTTGCCGATCCCAACTTTCCCCTAAAACACTTACTCAAAGATATTAATTTATTCCTGAGTGAGGCAAAAGCAGAAGGATTAGAGGCGAGTAGTTTGGCTGGTGTGCGCCAGGTGGTTGAGAAGGCGAAAGACGCTGGTTTAGCAGATGAAGATTACTCTTCTTTATATTTGGGGATTACCCAGACATTTGGTTGAATATCGACATGATTTCCACTCCGTTTTAATCCAACTACTCGAATTTCATTTTGATTAACTATTTCTGGAGGACTCACGTTAATGGCGAAATTCGCGACTGTAATAGTCGTGGATTTGTATTTAAACTTACAAAGTATTTATCAATTATAGAATGTACGGCTATACTTAAAGGGGCGTTATGGTTCTTCAGCCAGGAGAAAGGCAGGGAAAATACCACATCCGCTTAAGTAACTCCCTTGATAACTGGGGTACTTTTCTATGAGAATCTTCTGCCCTAGAGCCTTGGAACCCTGAATCATTTTCCTTACTCAAAAGAGGGTCGTTAATTCGGATTTAGTATAAGCCATGTCCTACAGCGATTTTACTTTAGAAACGGTCAAGAAAAAGTTACATCTGCAAATTCGTGAACAGGTAGGTTTGTTTGCTAATGCCCCCGATGTGCAACCAAGCGGTTTATTGTGCGAAACCCTAGACTATAACTTGCCTTTGGCACTTGCTATAAATACTGAAAAATCTAGATCTGAACTGATTATTGCCCCTATATTGGTGGAACTCAGACGACAATTTCAATCTAAAATCAGTCTGTTTTCTGGGGTGGAATTTAACGTCGAACCAACCCTAGGACTTAACGGAATTTGTGACTTCCTGATGAGTTCGTCCTCAGAGCAGTTGTTTGTAAGTACTCCAGTAATTGCCATTGTGGAAGCGAAGAAGGAAAATCTCAATGCAGGGCTAGGGCAGTGTATTGCCGAAATGTTTGCAGCTCAGCTCTTTAACGAAAAAGAAGGGAATGACATTTCAATCATTTATGGTGCCGTCACCACGGGTAACATCTGGAAATTTTTACGCCTTGAAGATTCTGTAGTTGAAATTGACTTGATCGAATATCTCATTATTCAAATTAGCAAAATACTAGGCATTCTATCACTGAGCATTTCAGCAGGTTTAGACTAACTCTCATCGTCAAGTTGGCTGGACTGTAATTAGATGGGAAAAATATTTCTTTGATTAAGCCAAAGTCAATCAAAACAATTTTTCTATCTGAGCTACGCCTCATGATATTTTTAGGTTTAATGTCCCGATGAATGATTCCATATTCATGGACAACTTCTAAAACTTCTAAAACCCTATTCGTTTAAAAACTGACAGACTACAAGACACATAGACAACAACCGCTAAAATCGAACAAGAGTCCTAGTCACTCAAACGCTTATCATGACCACACATTCCCCCGTAGATTTCCAAGACGCTTTTGATGTTATTGTTGTCGGTGCTGGACATTCTGGCTGCGAAGCTGCACTCGCCGCCGCCCGCCTAGGATGTCGCACTCTCCTGCTTACCCTGAACCTGGATAAAATCGCTTGGCAACCCTGTAACCCTGCTGTGGGTGCCCCGGCTAAATCCCAACTCGCCCACGAGGTAGACGCTTTGGGGGGAGAAATTGGTAAGATGGCAGACCGAACCTATCTCCAAAAGCGGGTATTAAATCAGTCGCGCGGACCTGCGGTTTGGGCGTTACGGGCGCAAACGGATAAGCGGGAATATGCGGCGGTGATGAAACGGATTGTCGAGAACCAGGAGAATCTGGTAATCCGTGAAGGGATGGTGACGGATTTAGTCTTGGGTGCGAATGATCAGGTTATCGGTGTTCAGACTTATTTTGGTGTATCATTCCAAGCCCCTGCGGTTATATTAACGACGGGAACGTTCCTGGGTGGATGTATTTGGGTGGGAAATAAGTCAATGTCCGCTGGACGCGCTGGGGAATTCGCAGCGGTGGGATTGACGGAAACCCTGAACCGACTGGGGTTTGAAACGGGACGTTTGAAGACGGGAACCCCGGCGCGGGTGGATAAGCGCTCCGTGGATTACACTCAGATGGAACCTCAACCTGGGGATGAAGCGGTATCTTGGTTTAGCTTTGATCCACAGGTGTGGGTGGAACGGGAACAGATGAATTGTTATATTACCCGTACCACGCCCCAAACTCATCAGTTGATTCGGGACAATCTGCATCTATCCCCAGTTTATGGGGGTTGGGTGGATGCAAAAGGACCCCGTTACTGTCCGAGTATTGAAGATAAAATTGTCCGGTTTGCGGATAAGGAAAGCCACCAGATATTTATTGAACCGGAAGGGCGAGATATTCCCGAACTCTATATCCAGGGATTCTCGACAGGATTGCCAGAGAATCTACAATTGCAAATGCTGCGATCGCTCCCGGGATTGGAACATTGTACAATGCTACGTCCGGCTTATGCGGTGGAGTATGATTATCTACCCGCAACTCAGTGTTTTCCCACATTAATGACGAAAAAAGTAGAGGGACTATTCTGCGCCGGACAAATTAATGGGACGACGGGGTATGAAGAAGCCGCCGCCCAGGGAATTGTCGCGGGGATTAATGCGGTACGCTATGTGCGACATCAAGAGATGCTGGTATTTCCCCGTGAGGAAAGCTATATCGGTACATTAATTGATGATTTATGTACTAAAGACTTGAGAGAACCTTACCGGATGCTAACCAGCCGTTCCGAGTATCGGTTACTCCTGCGTTCTGATAATGCAGATCGCCGTCTGACTCCTTTGGGACGGGAAATTGGCTTAATTGATGACCGCCGTTGGCAACTTTATAGTCGAAAACAAGACAATATTGCGGCGGAAAAGGAACGACTCCAGACTGTACGGATCAAGGAACATGAGGAATTAGGAGTTGCGATCGCGTCGGATACTCAGCAACGGATTAAGGGTTCGATTACGCTGGCTGAATTGCTGCGTCGTCCCAAATTCCACTACGTTAATCTGGATCACTACGAATTAGGTAATCCCAGTCTCAACCAAGCTGAACGAGAAGGGGCGGAAATTGATATCAAATATGCGGGATATCTGCAACGCCAGCAAAATCAAATCGATCAAGTGTCCCGTCAAGCCCAGCGACGATTACCAACAGATCTCGATTATGATGCCATTGAAACATTATCGAAGGAATCTCGCGAGAAACTATCACAGGTCAAACCCTTGACGATTGGTCAAGCCTCTCGCATTGGTGGAGTTAACCCGGCGGATATTAACGCCTTGCTGGTGTATTTAGAAGTGCGATCGCGCCAATCAGTGAACCGTTCAGATTCCCCCATACCAACAGCCTCAGCAATCTCAGGCTAATTCTACCCAATCCCGGACTTGTAGAGACGTTGCATGCAATGTCTCTACAATTTGAAAAGAACAAATGCCAGATTGGATGATATTATTCCACCTTATGTCCGACTGCGGTAATCATTTGTTTAATCGACTCCGGAGACGCCTCGGTTTCCACGCTAACCGTCTTACCCGCCACATCAACATTGACTTTCGCTTCAGGTTCGTGGGTATGAATCCCTTCGCTAATGGTTTTGGCGCAAGCATCACAGGCAATACTTGGAACGTTGAATTTCATCGAATTCGCCATAGTGTAGATTTCACTCCAGTTTTTATTCAACCTTTGATTATAGCGAAGTACTGATTCTCGTTCCTCACTCTAAGGGATGAACTTAGGGAAAAGCTTAGGGACAGAAAATGTAGTTCTTTCTATATCATCTTTATATCTATTTTATATCTATAACTGAATAATAATACAGGATAAAAATTACGATAATTGACGGAGTATTTTTTAGGCAGATTAGCGTATAGATTCTTAAAGGCAAACCCCTTTAAATATGTCATTATGTTAAGAGAAAGCCTTAATCTTACCTCGATCATGCAAGGAATATCCACTTTATTCACCCGTCCTAAATTCAACTCATCCGGAGATTATTTGAACAATCAAATTAACTTGAGCAGAAAAGTATCCAAATTGCAGCAATTTTTTGCCCAGTGCGATATTGATGAAGCTTTAGCAGAGCAACGCTTTCTAGAACGATGGATCACGGAACATCCAACCGAAGTTAACAATGCTTTACAAACAATACAACTGTCAGCGAATAATCTATTCGTTGTTCTAGGCTTTATCAATTCTATTGATGTAACCCTTAGAAAAGCCGTCATTGTCGCTTTTTTAAAGAATGAGTAAATCCGGGGAACGCTACCCCCGTTATAACCTAGTCCGCGCAGGCGGACTTTGTTTGTGTAGCAGCGATTTCAATCGCCTCCTCTTGCTATACCATCCTGATACTCTGGCAAATTCCTGTCAAAGGAAAAAGAGAGAGTAATGGAGTTTTAGCATGAGCGATCCGTATTTACTAGCAGCCAGTCTGCTTACCGTTGGTCCGGTATCTGCACCCCCCCCACCCCCACTCGTTCCCAACCTGTTCGAGAATCTGTCAGCTTTGTTGGCTTCAGCGAAAGCTCATCAATCGCACTCCGTTGTCACTCAACCGCTTATCTCTGGGGTGGAAATCCCTAGTGTTGAGTTTAGTTCATCGCCACTGAGACAAGTTCGGGAATTTTCTTCATCTTCGGCTTCAGCCAAAACGATATGGAACACGAATTTACCCGTCTCCCCCAAACCTCAATCCCCGGTTATCTCTCCCCAATCTGGAACTCAACTCTATTACCAACGATTCGCCGCACTAAAAGCGGGTCAAACCTATACACGTCTGTCGGCTGATAGCTTCCAGTCGGTTTGGAGTGAAGCGAAACTGACTAAACCCACTCATACGCAATGGAAACAGCTACTCGCAGAAGAAGCGAAAGCGATGGCGAGGGGACAGGGGAATAATCGTTTGTCTATTTTAGTGGGTGATTCCTTGAGTCTTTGGTTTCCGACAGCAAACCTACCTAAGAGTCAATTTTGGCTGAATCAGGGGATTTCTGGGGAAAACTCTAGCCAAATTTTGGAGCGACTCTCGGCTTTTTCCCAAACGCGACCCGATACAATCTATGTGATGGCTGGCACAAACGACTTGCGCCAGGGTGTTCGCGATCGCGTGATTGTCGATAATACCCGCCAAATCATCCAGCGCTTACGTCAGAACCACCCGCAAGCTCAAATTATCGTTCAGTCTATTTTACCCACCAGGTTAAGTGCTATTGGGAGCGATCGCATCCACAACCTGAATCAGCAAATCGCCGCGATTGCACAGCAAGAAGGCGCAGGCTATCTTAACCTGCACAGCTTATTTGTGGATAATCAGGGTCAAATGCAACGGGAGTTAACCACCGATGGGATTCATCTGGCGAGGCGTGGTTATGCGGTGTGGCAAAATGCCTTAAACTATGCCGATGCTTTAATCTTGGCGAATCGTTAAGGTTATTTGTCATTGTACCTACGTACAACCCAAATCAACCTACGCGATCGCTGAGCTATAGGCGACAGCAGAGCGCTCTCCCCTTTGGGAGCGTCGGGAAGGATAGCCTGACAAGGCGAGCGAAGCG
>NZ_JBKHUP010000121.1:0-20407 GCF_046565525.1 Coleofasciculus sp.
TCTTTGGCTGGCATATTTTTTTTGTTCTTCGGATTTCCTATTTTAATTATACCCTATTTAAATGCCGAACAGCTTACTGCCTTTATGCGCCGGATTCGGTTTGTGGTGCAGCTTCCCCTCCCCGATGCCGCCTCCCGCAGCGAGATTTGGCGGCGTATCTTTCCCTCACAGACTCCGACCCAGGGGCTAGATTACCAGAAACTGGGACAGCTTAATCTTCCCGGAGGTAACATCCGCAATATTGCCCTAAATGCAGCATTTCTAGCGGCTGATGCCAATGAATCCGTGATGATGAAACATTTGCTGCAAGGGGCGCAACGGGAATGTTTCAAGTTAAAGCGATTGCTGAGTGATGAAGAAACGAGAGGATGGACTTGAACTACCCGTATTTGTGACATACTCCCGACGTTGCCCTAACGGAACAACACGGGCTTCTTACCAACACCAGCTAACGCCTCGGTTACTCGGTAAGCTTTACTGCTGACGGAATGCCCTACCGCCAAAATCAGAATATTTCTTGCTATAAAGACAAATGTCCGACAGCCGCCAGATTAGTAATAGGAGACGTATCACTAATAACAATCACAATCGTCCGGCTGCTCGTAAATTGCTTAAATCTGTCTCAAAATCCTCCACATCATAGTGAATCGGAATCTGACGAGACGCTAATTCGTGCTGAAACCGAATCCGGGACATCCCTAGCAAATGACTTGCCTTAGCCAGACTGATTTTTTTCTGCTTAAATAGCAGCAGAACAATTTCTAAGAGGAAATCAGGTTCAGATAATCCACTTGCTCTAATAATTTCATCAGAAATAACTAAACTCATCGGCTTGCTTGTCCTCCTACTTTCCAGTCATTTTAATTCAGATGTAACCCGCTGTTCGGGAGTCAAAAAGTCGATTTAACCCGTTCAACCTCTGTTTGATGCCCTCTCCATACGACGGACAAGAAAGCAGCATAGCGGTTTCCAGTTCTTCCTCATCCGCAATCCTAATCATCTCACAGAGACTGGCGCTAACACTTTGATGACCCTGAGATGGTTTCCCCTCAAGCATAGACACAACTCGCGCCGCCTCAGAATTAGGACGAAGTAATGCGATCGCACCCCCTTGACTATTGGCACACAGCCTTAACTTGTCACCAATGCTCAATCGCCTGTTGCAGCGTCGCTTTATGAACAGAAGACTCAACAGTTTCCAGGGATGCAAGATTCGTCGCCAACCATTCCTCCACAGTAGCCGCCACCTTACCCGATACAACATCACGCCAAGCCTGACGCTGTGGGGAATGTCCATCCTGCTTACACCATAGTGCGATCGCATTCGATAAGTCTTCCACCTGATCCGGTAACGCTTTAATTAACTCAGCCAAATCCACCAAATCTTGAGCCGAAAAAAGCTCTCGTTGCTCCTGTAAAAGTCCAATAAAAGCCAGAACATTCTGTCCAGAGAATGACTGCATAGCTTGTTGAACCACTTCCCCAGGTAAATCCAATCCCTCCGCAATCATCTCCCAACTCAAACCTAACTGCATCATGCGGGATATCGCTTCCAACTTGGCTTTGAGTTGACCTTTCTGTTTGCCTTCCTGTAAACCTTCCTGTCTGCCTTCCTGTCTGCCTTCCTGTCTGCCTTCCTGTCTGCCTTCTTGTCTGCCTTCCTGTAAACCTTCTTGCTTCGCTTCTTGATAAACCTTAGTTTGTTTAAGTTCACTTAATCCTAACATCGCTTCTATCTCCTTCCTACTTTTTTGCGGTAATTTGTAAACAATGATGGTTTCTATTAAATCAATCAGTCCACGTTTAGTTTTCTGATCAACTAGCTGAGCTTGGGCTTGTTCAATCAAGCGCCTTGCCCGTTCTGGGGCTGTCTGTTCATTCTCAATCACTAGCTTAACAATATTAACTCCCAGGGAATCTGATGCATCCTCTCCTAACTCATCCAAGTATATCCGTTGCACTCTGGTGAACAGTTCCCGAAATTGTAACGGTTGTTCTCTCTCAATCCGGCGAGTCGGATAAATAACCACAACCCGCCAAGGACAAGAGGGTTTATCCTGTCTCAAATAGAGAAAGAGTTCAGCGAATAAACGATAGTATAAATCCTCGTCAGGTTGGAACTGAACCTCGACAACATAGAACGGTTGTTCTCTTGTTTCATCCTTGGGAAAAAACAACCCATCTAGTCGAAACGCCAGTTGCTTGATTTCACGAGATGTGAATTCATAGGTTTCGGCTTGTTCTCTGGGCTGGTTAATTAGTTCAAAGAAGATACTGGGAAACCCTTTAAACAGGCTATAAAAAATGGTGTCGGTTTTCACTTTCTCCTTGGGCAAATCTCACACAGTTGGCACTTGATACTGTGCCACCCCGGAACCGGAAAATTACTATCACCACCATCTTGACAAATTCAGCAACTTATGAAAAGCCAGAAACAACAGCGCGATCGCACTGAAAAGTTTCTATAAGCAGTTGGTTGTAGTTTGAGATTCTCGGCAGTCTAAATGATTTGTGAACAAAAATGAGTCCGAAAAGCTGATCCAGCAAGGATTGCCATTTCACAACTGATTTGGACAGAATTTATAAATTAAGTTTTGTAAAAATAGTTTTATTTTCTCCTTGTTTATGTCATTCTATTTTTAATCCGTTTAAAACTCAAAAGCTTTTGGGCGCACCCCATATTTTTTGGAAAATATCAGCGATTAGCAGGGGTAGATCAAGAGGAGTATGTCAGTTTGGCACACATATTATTGTAGGTTGGGTAGAGCGACAGCGAAACCCAACAAGCTGGCGATGGCGTTGGGTTTCGGTACTTGTATATAACACAGCTGATTCAGCAACACGACTCCGAAAGAGAAACGTTTACTGAGACAGTATTTCAATGATTGATCATGTTTTCACTTTTCTTAAAGATCAACTCAATAGCTACCTCAAAGTCAAAACTGGGGTGGAAGGCTTCGAGGTTGTCTTTGTTCAGGAAAGGACGCCCAGAGAGATTACCTTGCCGAAAGAAGCACTCTCGGCTGTACTGGTAAATATCGAAGAAGAGCGAACCTTTCGCTCTGGAGCTGCTTATCAACATCAACGGGACATCACTGCCCTACCGACTAAGACTCTGCTCCCCCATCTGTTGTACTTGAATCTTTATGTCCTGTTCATCGCCAACTTTACCGACTACAGTCAGTGTTTAAAGCTTTTATCTCTAGTTATTTCCTTTTTTCACAGTCATCGGATCTTTGAATCTCAAAATTCTCCAGCGCTCAATTCCGATATTCAAAAATTGACCCTTGAACTCGTTAATCTTCCCTTTGAAGAAGAGAAAGATATTTGGAGTCTTTTGGGCAATCCTTATCTGCCTTCTGTACTTTATAAAGTCCGGATGGTTGTCTTTGAGGATATCGACTCTTTAGACGTTGGCGCTGATATAACGAATATTGATGTCTTTCCGGCTTCAATGTGATTTAGGGGTGAACATCGACTAATAAATGGATAATTTCAATGAATTACCAAGGACTGTTTGAATTGAGTATTATTCACGACTATTACCAGAATAAGGTTTGCCCTGACCTCAACATTGAGCCGACTCCAGAATGTCGTCAAATCCTCGCACGTCACCGTCTGCTGGTGAAAAATAAAGTGAATGGGATTCAGGTTATCGTCCCCGTGACTGAGACGGGTCAACCCTGGCTGGAATTGACCGATGATTTGGTATTTACTTTCCTCTTAAAAATCAAAAATTCTAGCTTTCTTGACTTTACTCATATTAATGCTAAATTCACTAGGGCACCGAACGAACGTTACATTTATTGGTTTAGCAATCAAACAATTACTGGAATCGGTGTATCCAGTTTAGAGAGGACGTTATACGACCCCAAAACGGCTGAACCGAAACTGCCGCCTCAAGATCGAAATAATTTGGGAGTTATCACGATTTACAATAATTCATCCTTGCCGAAGGTATTCTTGCCGAAGAGTTCAAATCAGACCAGTGAATACCAAATTTCCTGGCAATCTAAACGGCAACATTGGTACTACTATCTAATCACTGAACCCGAAACAAATGGTGATGTTTTTTTGATTGCAGATGCCGCAGATGCCAGAGCCGAAAAAATCAAGTTTACAAAAAATGAAATCAATCAATCAGATCGGGATCAATTGTATCATGTATTTACTGAGCGATTTGCCGGAAAGCAATTATATTTATTTAGTTCAGAAACAGAAATTAATTGTCAGGAAAAAGGACGAAAACACATTCAATTGTTAAAACAAAAGCAAAATGGAAAAAGTAAGCCCACCGTATGGATCAACCATTTACCTAACCCGCCGAATCGGACGGGGATTCAAGTGATTAATGCCCTCAAATTCGTATAAGTTCTGAAAAAATAAAGCAATGACAAGCTATAAAACCCCCGCTGTATATGTTGAAGAAATCAGCACATTCCCACCTTCCGTTGCTGAAGTCTCAACCGCAATTCCCGCGTTTATCGGCTACACCGAAAAAGCCGATCGCGTCACTCCAGGCGATCTGACGAATAAGCCGACTCGGATTAGTTCCATGCTGGACTATGAAACGCTGTTCGGCAAAGCAGAAGCCACCTCGTTGACGATTCCGGTCGATTCTCCTCTCGAAACTCCCCCTGTCGATAGTACCACTGAGCCAATTCCTCCCTTCAATCCCCCTGACGTTAACTATTTTATGTACTATGCATTGCGCCTCTATTTTGATAATGGAGGAGGAAGTTGTTACATTGTCTCTGTGGGAAGTTACAGTGATCCCGTGACGAAAACTAAGGATGATTTTATCAAAGGATTGGAGGCATTAAAAAAAGAAGATGAACCAACCTTAATTCTGTTCACAGATGCGGTGAATTTACCCACCGTGCAGGATTATCACGACCTTTGTCAAGCGGCGTTGGCTCAATGCAATGAGTTGAAGGATCGGTTTGCGATTTTTGACGTTAAACATAGTTTGGAGCCTGCGGGTGGCGTAGAAACCCTAAAAATTGCCGAAGAAGTCCAAGCATTCCGAGATAATATCGGCACTGAAGATTTGAAATACGGTGCGGCTTACTATCCCTATTTGCAAACCTCGATTAATTACTATTACACGGACGATTCCGTGACTATGGCAGATAGTAAGACCTTGAAAGAGAATAAAGGGAAAACCGAATTTTATAACCGAGTTAAGGCAGAACTGGCTAAAAAACGAGTCGTTTTACCTCCCAGTGCAGCCGTGGCGGGAGTGTATGCTAGTGTAGACCGCGATCGCGGTGTTTGGAAAGCCCCGGCTAATGTTAGTTTAGCCTCGGTTATTGGCCCGACGCTGAAGATTAATAACCAGGAACAGGAAAATCTGAATATTGAACCCACCAGTGGTAAATCCATCAACGCGATTCGTAGTTTTACTGGGAAAGGAACCTTAGTCTGGGGAGCAAGAACCTTAGCCGGAAATGACAATGAATGGCGTTATATCCCAGTTCGCCGCTTGTTCAATCTGATTGAAGAATCAATTCAGAAATCCACGTCCTTTGTCGTGTTTGAGTCGAACAACGCCATTACCTGGTTGAAAGTCAAAACCATGGTCGAAACCTATTTAGAGGGATTGTGGCGTCAGGGGGCATTAGCTGGACCTACACCGGAACAGGCATTTTTTGTGAATGTCGGTTTGGGTAAAAGTATGACCACCCAGGACATTTTAGAAGGTCGCCTAATTGTTGAAATTGGCATTGCCGCCGTTCGTCCGGCTGAGTTTATTATTTTGCGATTCTCCCATAAATTGCAAGAAGCGTAAGTTATTTGTCCTTTGTCATTTGTCATTCGTCATTTGTCCGTACAATAAGGAGTTACAACCGTTATGGCAACGTCCATCCAAGATATCAAAGATAAATATCCAATTCCAGTATTCTATTACCGAGTTACAATCGCGGGAGAAGATTCGGTCGCCTTTTCCGAGGTATCTGGGTTAAACATTAACTACGAAACCATCAGTTATCGCGATGGGATGAGCTATCGCGATGGATCTAAGCTAATGCCAGGAATGCCCGCTGACGTTACCCTAACCCTCAGCAAAGGTGTTGTCAGAAAAGACAATTATTTCTTTAAGTGGATTAGTACCATTCAATTAAATACGGTAGAAAAGCGCGATTTGAGGGTGGACTTGTTAGATGAGACGGGTGAAGCGGTTGTCTCTTGGACAGTGACGGATGCTTTTCCCCATCAACTTGATGCGCCCACATTCAATGCCACACATAATGAAGTTGCCATTGAAACGTTGGGACTTATAGCAAGTAGTCTGAAAATAGATTATCCCGGATAAGCAATAGAATTACGATATGCCTGATCCTCCAACTATCCCAGAACTTCCGAATGACCAAATTCCGCCCATCGGGAGTCACTTTATGGTTGTCTTTTTCATCGCGGGAGTTGTGCCGAATCCTTTGGATATTCGCTTTCAAACGGTGTCCGGAATTTCTTCTACCATTGAGACTGAACAGGTAACAGAAGGCGGTGAAAATCTGTTTACACATCGCCTGCCGAAACGGGTCACGTATCAGAACTTAGTTCTCAAACGAGGAATGGTCTCTGGTTCTCCCCTAAATATCGAATTCGGACTGGCTATGGATTTAATGAAGTTGTCACCCAGTAATGTTTTGGTGATGCTTCTCAATGAAAAAAGTAATCCCCATGCCAGTTGGTTATTTAAGAATGCCTATCCAGTAACTTGGACAGTATCTGACCTGGATGCCACTAAAAATGCAGTGGTTATCGACACCATGGAATTAGCCTATACACGCTTTCAAAATCTGAGACTTTAACCATGCCTGTAGAAATTAAAGAATTAATTGTTCGCGCCACGATTGTTGAGTCAAATCCGACGCATTCCCTCTCCCCCAAGGGAGCAGGTGCTCAGGAAACAGACGCCATTGTGACGGCTTGTGTCGAACAAGTCTTGAAAATATTAGAACGAAAAAAAGAACGATAAGGGGAAACCATGCTCAAAAACCTCTTCAAGTTAGAAAAGCTCAAAATCTATGTCTATAAAGACAAGAAACAAATTGGCGTACCTCAAGATACCTTTGAGGTCATGTTTAACCCGGAATCGTATTCGCTGAAATATGAGAATAAATATCAAGAGCATCAAGGGATGAATACCAGTGGGTCATCCTTAAAATACGCCCTGAGTAAACCGACACATCTCTCTTTAACCTTAATTTTAGATGGAACGGGTGTTACCCCTGGCGGACGGAAGGATGTATATAAAGAAGTGAATCGCTTCCTAACTTTAACCACGCACATGGATGGGGAGACTCACGAGCCAAAATCTCTGAAAATTGAATGGGGCGACCTGATTTTTAATTGTCGGTTGGGTTCAGTTGACATTAAATATACCTTGTTCAACCGCAGCGGACAACCCCTGAGAGCCGAGTTACAAACCGAATTTTCTGGGGATATTGAAGATTCCAAGCGAGTTAAACAAGAAAATAAGAATTCCCCAGATTTAACCCACAAACGAATTATCAAAGCCGGAGATAATTTACCGCTTATGGCAAATCAAATCTATGGTGATCCCGCTTACTACATCCAGCTTGCCGCTGCCAACAACCTGAATAATTTCCGCAAATTAAACGTTGGCACTTCAATCAGTCTGCCGCCGACAACCAAGTGAACCAATCATGAATGGCGTGATCACAGCAACAATTTTGAGTGATGGGAACGAAATGGACTCGGAGTATCACCTCATGTCCATTGATATTATCAAAGCGGTGAATAAAATTCCCAGCGCTCAACTGATTCTGTTGGATGGGGACGCCGCAAAACAGGAATTTAAAATTAGCGATACTGAGTTTTTTAAACCGGGGAAAGAACTGGAAATTAAGCTGCGGTATGAAGACAACGCTAAAGAGGAAGCTACTGTTTTTAAAGGAATTATTCTCAGACACAGCCTACAAGCCGATCAAAATCGCTCCCTACTCACTATTGAGTCAAAAGACGCCGCCTTTAAACTCATCCCCAAGCGCAAAAGTGCCGTTTTTCGGGATATGACCGACAAGGACATTATTGAAAAAATTGTCCAATCAGCAGGATTACAGATTGAATCCGTGGCAACAACCCAACCTCAGCATAAGGAAATGGTGCAATTTGGCTGTACTGACTGGGATTTTATTGTCTCCCGTGCCGATGTGAATGGTCATTGGGTATTAGTTGATGATGGCAAAGTAACGGTTATTGAACCCAATCTCCAGGGGGCGGCTGAACATAAATTTGAATATGGAATTAGCGAGATTTATGACTTTGAAATGGAAGCGGATAGTCGTTTTCAGTATGAATCTGTAGAAAGTACGGCTTGGGATGTCAAAAATCAAGACTTATTTCAAGCCAAAACCGCTCCCGAATTTTCCCTGAGTCAAGGTAACTTAAATCCGGGGGAATTAGCTCAAGCCATTGATGCTGACACCTGTCAATTACTATTTTCTGGTCAATTAGATGAACAAGAAGTAGAAGCGTGGGCAAAGGCGAAAATGGTCAAAAGTCGCCTCTCTTTGTTGAAAGGTCGGCTGACAGTTCCTGGCTTGGCTAAGATTAAACTAGGTGACATCATCGAAGTCGCCGGAATTGGTAAACGCTTTAATGGCAAAACCTTAGTCACCGCCATCCGTCATCAAGTAACATTAGGGGGATGGCAAACCAATATTCAATTTGGCTTATCTGCTGACTGGTTTTCCCAAAATGAAGATATTATTGAGCCGCCAGTCGCTGGACTAATTCCCGCCATCAACGGTTTACAAATTGGCGTTGTGGATAAGTACGAAGATGATCCGGATAAACAGTTTCGGGTTAAAGTAAAAGTTCCATCTATTGAAACTGATGGCGTTATTTGGGCAAGATTAGCGTCTCTAGATGCGGGTAATGAACGCGGCATCTTTTTTAGACCGGAGGAAGGAGATGAAGTGATTCTTGGCTTTGTTAATGATGACCCCAGACAAGCGGTTATCCTGGGTGCAATGCATAGTGAAAAAAACGAATTGCCATCAGGATTGGAGGTCAATCAGGAAAATTATCGGAAAGGTATTGTCACTAAGGAATCATTACAAATTATCTTTGATGATGAAGATAAATTTATCGAAATTAGTACACCTAATGGTAATTTATTGCGATTGTCGGATCAGGATAAAGGAATTTATTTAGAAGATGAAAATGGAAATACAATAACCATTGATGATAAGGGGTTTAAAATTAAATCCGATCAAGATATTATTATTGAAGGTAAAACGGTTACCATAAAAGGCTCAAAAGTAGATGTCAATTAAATGGAACTCAACACTTCTTTCTTAGGCACAGGATGGAGCTTTCCACCCACATTTAACCAAGAGACAGCCGCCGTCGAACTGGTATCTGATGCGGAAGATGTTCGGCAAAGCCTAGAAATTATCCTATCCACTCAACCGGGAGAACGAATCATGCACCCTGACTTTGGTTGTGAACTGAATCAGTTTCTGTTTGAGGAAATCACTCAGGGATTAATCACGGGAATTAAAGGGATTATTGCCGATGCTATCTTATATCATGAACCCCGAGTAGACCTGGAGGCAATTGATATTTCGGAAAGCGCGGATCAGGTGGGATTATTGTTTATCAGTATTAACTATCTGCTTCGCACCACGAACTCTCGATTCAATTTAGTCTATCCCTTTTATTTACAGGAAACCACGAATTTAATTAAGGCTTAATTTTCATAGATTGAAACCGTAACCTTTTATTCACAAAGCCCATGTCTGATTTAATCATTGTCGATGGTGATCAAGCAGAATTTAATCCCAGCTTTGGCTTGGCTACTGTCGTGGTGAGACTGGGTGAAATTAAAGGAAGTGGTAACTCTAGCTTACAGGGAAAAAAGGTTTGTATTGTTGGCGATGAAACGTCTGTGTCTGTGCCGGGATGTATTTATATCACACCGATTTACTCACTTCCGGGAATAGGAACATTGAAAATTGATGTCTTAGGGGATGATCAAATCGCCCAGAAAACCAATAGTGTTGGCACGCCAATGATTTTGAAAGGAAGCACCTTTATTGCTAAATTTGAGGTACAAACCCCAGCGTTTACTCCGCCTCCAATTTCAGTTCCTGACGCTGTTCCTCAATATTCAGGAATTGGCAGTTTTATTACCACGAACACCAAATGGCGAGGAACCTAAATTAAGGCAGGAGTCAATAGGCAATAGGCAATAGAGTTTTCTTGACAAAGGACAAATTATCTTGATAGAGAACAAACTTATCGGTGTAATCAGTGTATGAATAAGCTCTCACCTCCCTACCCAAATCTCTCCAATAAATCAGTGAAATCAGTGTTTTAACCAATGATAATGAATAAACAAACTAACCTATTCCGAGATGGCATCAGTCAGCGCAATCGATTACTCAGAACCCTAGAACCCGACTATGTTTCTGTTGATGAACGTTCTGAGGCAGATTTACTCACCTTTGTCCAAAAGTATGCGGCGACACTGAACTACTACGACGAATTGAATCATCCCCAAGGAAATTGGTCTTCCTTTTTTGCGGGTGATATTCAGAACATGGTAGCCTATATAAAAAACCCGGAAAGCTTTGACGATGATGAATCAGTACGGCGGAAATTGTCCCAACCTCATCTCGTCCTATTATTCGCATTTTTGCGATTATTGCGCTATCCCCAACAACAGTTTAATCAGCTCACCCAAAGACATCTAGAGTTTTACTATAAAGAGGTATTAAAATTAACTGAAAAAGAAGAAATTCCTGATAAAATACATACAATTTTTGAATTAGCGGCTGATCAAACGGTCTATCGACTCCAACCTGGCACATTACTCAAAGCCGGTCAAGATAGTCAAGGAATCGATCTCAATTATGCCATTGATGAAGAAGTCGTTCTCAATCAAGCTCAAGTTGCCAGTATTAAAACCTTGTCGGCGGTAAAAACCTATACTGATCTCAGGAGTATTCATCAGCAGGGGAATCAAGACAACAATAGTTTTGAACAGATGCTGAGATGGGCGGTAGGTGATCCCAATCAAGGCGACTCCCTTCCTGATTTGGGTACGACTCCTGTTGATATTAATGTTCTCAATACTCTTTACCAAACCATCAACGATCAACCCATCGAACAAATCGCTGATAATCAAAAAAACTATATTCTTGAGCAACTCTTTTTTGCTACAATTGACGATTTTAAATACTGCTTAGAAATTAACGTCAGACAAAACAGCACCGGAACGTCACAGAGCAAACCTCCGTTAGAGTCAGAGTGGGAGCAGGTTTATTCCCTAATTGAAAAAGCCTATCGCAAAAAAATTAACCGCAAACGACGTCAAGTTCTCAAATCAACCCATCAAAACGCTGGTTTTGATAGTATGATTCGATTGGCTTTGGGTACTCCTAATCCGAGTGATCCCCTACCCGAAATGCCCAGTGGCTATGATAATCTGGAGCAGATACGGAGTAATCTGGATGAATTGAATCCCGATTTGTTTGTGGTTCGCTATGTCAAAGAACAACTGTATATGAGTGTCGAAGATTTCCGTAAGATTATGGAAATCAAAGGAAATGCAACGGACATTGATGACTCGGCTTGGCAAGAAGTTTACCGCCTCCTAGAAAAGGCGCAAGCCAAGAAACAAAATTTCACGTATCCAGCGATTGGGAAGCAAGAAATTAAAAGGATTGAGGCAACGCCTATTCTGGAATCAGCCGCCGAAGCTGAAACGGAGTTACAACGGTTTTCTCCGTTTACCACGGTGACTCAACCTCAGACAACCTCTCTCGGTTTTGCAATTACCTCTCCTCTTTTAATCCTCAAGGAAGGAACACGAAAAATTACCCTACTCTTCGCCTGTAAAGCGAATACCTTAAACCGAGAGGAACTAGAAAAGATCATCCAAGACACAAACCCGTTTGAGATTTACCTGAGTACGGATCAAGAATGGATCGCACCTTCATCAATTACATTACAAATCAGTGATTTGATTCGGGAAGAACCCCTAAAATCGTATACGAATCAACAAATCACTCTGAATACGGCTACCGCTGACGGGGATAATTTGACCCGTGTCACCCTCTCCAGTGCGACTTTGCCTCCCGAAAATGGCGGGGAGAGCGTTGTGGTTTTTGACGATGGTCGCACCTTTAAAATTATAGAACGAATCAGCGATCGCGAAGCCACGGTGGAAGCCATCGGTTTGATGCCAAACCATACGGCTACTCGGATTAATCTGTATTCTGCTGCTGCGGTTTACCTGGACAGTTTACACTTTCAGCTAACCGTTGATTCTACATTACCTGCTATCCTACCGCCTCAACCCGATGCGTCAACGGTTAGTCTTGATACCCCCTATCCCGTGATTAAACTGGTGTTAAAAAATCGGGTCAAAGGGGATACAGCGGCAGAAATCGTGAGCGACTATGAACTCCTGAAATCCATTCGTTTAGACAAGGTAAACCTCCAGGTTGAAGTGGGGACAATACAGGATTTGCAACTCCGCAACGATAATTCCCTCCTGAATCCCAAAAGTCCCTTTAAACCCTTTGGCAGTAATCCAAAAGTTGGCTCTGGTTTTTACATTGCCAACTCAGAAATTAGTAGTAAAAAATTAGATCGTCTGGCACTGAATATCACCTGGATGGGACTTCCAGATGATTTTGCCAGCCATTACCAGGCGTATACTCAGGTGGGGTTAGTCAATCCCGCGATCGCGAATAATAGTTTTAAAGTTAGTTGCAAGGTTTTTAACAATCGAAATCAGTACCTAATTGGCTCATCTCAGCCCATTTTTAGCCAAAATGGTAGCGCCTTGAGTTCGACGCTTCAGCTTGATTATCCCAGCTTAACGATTGACGCTTATACCTTCAACCCTTCAGCACTAGAAACCGAGACAGATGATCCTTTTGAGCAAACCCGATATTTCAAACTCGAACTAGAAAGCCCGAATTTTGGACATGATCTTTATCCATTGGTGATGACAAAGGTGGCGTTATCCACGGATAATGCCATCAAATCTCTCACCGTTTATCAACCCTACACACCCGAAATTAAAACCCTATCTCTCGACTATACCGCCTCCGTCCAGATTGATTTGACTGTGGCTCAAACAGCCAGCCGTGTCTTTCAGCTCAACCCCTTTGGCTATGTGGAACTCGGTGCATTTAAGGGTGAAAACTCTCCCTACCCTGAAGACTATTTACTCCCGCAATACGATGAAGCAGGTGCTTTATTCCTGGGTATCCGCAATCTACACCCCCCCCAAGATCTCTCCCTACTCTTTCAACTGGTGCCAGGAAGTGCTAATGTCGAACTAACCAAGCCGGATATTCACTGGAGTTATCTCAGTCGCGATCGCTGGCAGGATTTCCAAGATATCCAAATCCTCTCAGATACGACGAATGGATTAGTTGATTCGGGTATTATTCGTTTGAGTATCCCAGCAGCCGCAACCGCAGAAAACCACCGCCTCCCCAAGGGGTTGCACTGGCTGCGAGCAACGGTTCAAAACAACGCAGCAGCAATACCAGATACCCTAGATATCAAAGCACAAGCAGTAAGTGCTACCTTTGTCAATCAAGGCAATGCTACCGAGCATTTAAGTCAACCCTTAGCCGCCGATTCGATTCAAGGATTAGTCACGCGAGATGCTGCCGTCAAAGCTGTCAAGCAACCCTACACCTCCTTTCAAGGCAAAATGAAGGAGAATACGCCTCGGTTTAATATCCGAGTCAGTGAAAGACTGCGCCATAAACAACGCGCCTTAACCCCCTGGGATTATGAACGTTTGGTACTCGAACGCTTCCCAGAAATCTATAAAGTCAAATGTATTACATCAACCATTGGTTCTGATAATCCCAGTGCGGCGAAGGTAACCGTTGTCGTGGTTCCTGATATTGCCAATACCGCACCCTTCTTTCCCCTGGAACCCAAAGCACCGTTATATTTGCTCAAGGAAATTGAGGCTTACCTCAAAGCACATACCTCACCCTTTGTCAATTTAGTGGTCAAAAATCCCCGGTATGAGCGGATTAAATATAGAGTCAATATTCGGTTGCGTCCAGGCTATGAACAAGGGTATTATCTCAAACAAATCAATGAAGATATCAAGCGTTTTTTGTCCCCTTGGGCGTATGCAGGTCAAGTTGACATCACCTTTGGTAGTTCGATTCACGGTTCATTAGTTATCCATTTTATTGAAAAAAGACCTTATGTTGATTATGTTGCTAATCTCAGCTTACTGGAACAAATTGACGTTGAAGCCGAGGCTCAAGGGGATTCCCCCCTAGAATTTCGGATTAATGAATCCAACTTAGCTCAGGTGCGACACCCTGACTCAATCTTAGTTTCCGCCACCGAACATCTGATCAATCTGATTACCACAGAAAAATATCAAGATTTAGATTTCGAGGGCATTGGTTATATGATTATCGGTACAGATTTTGTTGTTAGTTAATGGAGAAATAATTATGGCACAACGAAGTAGAGTTGAACTGCAAGACTTGTTCAAACAAGGCGCAAAACCAACCGGAGATGATTTTAAGGATTTCATTGAATCCACACTCAATCTCCGAGACGATGATATTGCCCAACTCTTAGAGGCTAGCAATAGCATTAATTTAGAATCGCTGTTAGCAAAGGCAAGGGGTACCCTAAAAATTACCGCCTTCGAGACGGATGAGAAATTAGTCGATTTTTATGCGGGTGACACGAAGACGTGGAGTATCAGCCAGAACCCTAGTGGAACGAATCCAGGGTTTAATCTATCGACGGAGGAAGGGAGCCGACTATTTATTGAGAAAAGCACAGGGAGGGTTGGCATTGGCACTATTCAACCGGCAGTAAAGCTGGAAGTAAACGGGCATTTTAAACTGAAAAACGGCGCAAGCATTAACGAATTTTCGACGGATGGGACGCTGAGTGATAATAGCCATAATGCTGTCCCCACAGAGCAAGCAGTGAAAACCTATGTTGATGCATCATTCAAAAATCAGCTTGTTTCCCGAGATGGTCGGTTTATAGCTATACTACAGAATGATAGAAATTTCTGCATCCGTAATATCGGTGCTGATCAAGCTGTATGGTGTACTAATAGCCAAGTTTCAGATATAAACTTGAAAGAACAAATTACTCCAATTAACCAGGCTTTATCAAAATTATTAAGCTTGCGAGGCGTATCCTTTCATTGGAAAGACAAAACTCTGGGGGAAGATAGAGAACTTGGCGTTATCGCCCAGGAGATTGAACAAGTCTTTCCCGAACTGATCATGAATCCTGATGGCAATTCCAAACTGGTTCAGTACGACAAGTTTGCTCCCGTATTAATTGAGGCGATCAAAGAACAACAGGCAACCATCTCGCAATTGCAAAAAGAAGTAAAAATGCTGAAGCAGGAACGAGTGGCTGTCGGCTCTCCCGACATTGTGGGGGAAAATGTGTAACGAGCTACAAAATACTAGCCGGTGGGTTACGGCGCGGATGAAAAGTTATGGGTTTTTCCTACAAATCCTACCCGCGCCTAACCCACCCTACGAAATATAAGATTTGGTTATCACTACAAGTCCGGGAGAGCCGAAAAATCTTTTTTATAACGCTCAATCCAACTAAAACAATCCCATCCTTTTGGGAATAAATCGATGAGAAAGCAGATTGAAGAACGCCTTGAACAACTTAAACGTGAATTTGCATCGGGTCAAAAACTTCTGACTGAGTTAGAAGCCAAACAAAAAGATGTCCAGTATACCTTATTGCGCCTTCATGGAGCCATCCAGGTATTAGAAGAAGAGTTAGCCAAAAATCAGGATGACTCATCGGAACCAGACTCTTTAACTCCTTTACCTCTAAACACGGAGTCATTTTCAGCCATTCCCAATTCTGCATCGCTATGACTGAACCCCTAACCATTTCCAGCGAACCCCCAGACTATCCCGGCATGAATTTCGCCTTGTTGCGTCAAGAAGGCATCAAGCACATTGAACGCCTCGCCGGGACAATCTGGACAGATTACAATACCCATGATCCAGGTATTACCATCCTGGAAGCCCTCTGCTACGGGATTACGGATTTAAGTTATCGGCTTTCCTTTCCCATAGCAGATTTACTCGCCCCTGCTCCCACCCATTCCCAAGGCAATCAGCAACCGTTTTTCACCGCCAGAGAAATTCTCACGGTTAATCCCCTCACCATTAATGACTATCGCAAACTGTTAATTGATATTGATGGAGTCAAAAATGCTTGGCTAGAACCCATCCAAGATCCATCACCTATCCTCTATTTTAATCCAGCTCGCTCTTCCTTAACCTTTGAATCTCCTGATCTCCCCGAATTTGTCAAATCCTATAGCGAACAAGTCAAAATGAATGGACTTTATCGCGTCCTCATTGAAGCCGAACCCCAACAAAATAGTTTTTTCGTAAAACAGGATGTTAAGTCCAAACTCCACCAACACCGAAATCTATGCGAGGATTTTGCCCAAATTGAAATACTCCCCGTTGAAGAGATAACCGTCAATGCCGAAATTGAAGTTGAAGCAGGATTTGACCTCAATGAGTTGATGGCAAAAATCTATTTTGAACTCGACAAGTTTATCTCGCCTTCCATCCAATTTTTTACCTTAAAGCAACGACTCGAACAAGGCAAAAAAACGGAAGAAATTTTTGACGGGGTTCCCCTAACCCATGGATTTATTGATGATGATGAACTTCAGCGTTTTGGCAGACGAGATGAACTCCATACTTCTGACCTAATTCATATTATTCTAGATATAGAAGGGACGAAAACTATCCGCAATATTACCATTGCCAGCGACCAGTTACCGGAACCCGAAGCTTGGGCATTAGACTTAGGCATTAATACAGCTCCTAAACTCAAAGAAATCGCTGAGACGATTAATGATATCATTTTTTATAAAGGACAAATTGCTTGCACGATTAACTTGGAAAAAGTCCAAGAAAAACTAACAATATTACAGCAAGAGCGCCAGAAAACGCCATCAGTCACGGAAAATAAAGACCTGCCAATTCCTTTAGGTCAATACCGTGATTTGTCTGAGTATGAATCCCTTCAAAATGAATTCCCTGGCAATTACGGAATTGGGGAGTCAGGATTACCCGCTTCGGTATCTACTCAACGACAGGCACAGGCAAAACAATTGCAAGCTTATCTGATGTTCTTCGACCAACTACTGGCTAACTATTTTGCCCAACTTGACCATGTTAAAGACTTATTTTCTTACCACAAACTCGACCCTAAAACTTACGTTTCCCAGAATATTACCGATTTTCCTGGAGCCGCAGATATCTTAACCCAATATCCTCAAGCCTCTCCAGCCGACCAAGAGATTGATTTAGAGCGGCGAAATCGGTTTCTGGATCATTTAATTGCTCAATACGGCGAAAAGTTCACCGACTATTCCTTACTTCTCTATGAATCTATCCTGGAAGAAAAACTGATTCAGGACAAGATAACTTTTCTGCAAGATTATCCCCAGATTAGTTCCCAACGGGGTCAAGCTTTCAACTATACAGATGCCAATCAGATTTGGGATACTGATAATGTATCGGGACTCAAGCGACGGATTAGTCGATTTCTGGGAATTCCTCACACTCGCCAAACTCTGGTTGGCTCTAATGGTATTGAAGGGTTTCATCTAATCGAACATATTTTACTGCGTCCCACTAGCCGTAGTGGTTCCAGTGATACCGCTCAAGGGTTAACTTTTGCCCGTTCTATTTCACAATTTGCTCGCTCAAACCAAGCCAATCAAACTGAACACGTCACCTGTTCCTCTGCTAATCATGGACTCAAGGATGGTGATGAAATCCAAATCTTTGATGCGGGTGATTACAATGGCAGTTATTCGGTGACGAATGTTCAACCGGAAACGTTTGATATCCCTAGCGCGTTTGTTGAACAAGATAGTGGCAAATGGGTCAGCGTTAATCAGCACCGGAACCCGTATTCGTTTCAAATTAGTTGTGTTTTCCCCGATTTGTTACCGCGTTTTCAGCAGCCCACCTTTAGACAACTCGTTCAGGAACTTTTAATCTCAGAAATACCAGCCCATATTACGGTATACTGTCATTGGTTCAGTCAAGAGAAGATGCAAAGATTTGAAGCGGCTTACCATCAATGGTTACAACTGATAGCAGATGAAGAAGCTTCCCTGGCTGGTCTTCAGGCAAGTGTAAATGAACTTCTAGAATTATTGAACATTGGTTCAGCAGAATTTGTGTCCGATCAAATTCCTAAAGTTATCGGATATATGGTGATTGAGGGTAATGAAAATACTGTTTTTACTGTAATTTAATACTAGAGTTGTGAGCGATCAACGACATCAAATTAAAACACAGATTATCGAACTTCAGTTAAGCGGACAACAAGATGCGTTGGAACTGCAAAAGACGGTGACTCAACTCTATTACAGCAAAGTGGTTCCGCTGATTGAAAAGTTGTGTGATCAGTTGAGCGATTCTCGGACAATTCATCGCATTGAGACGTTAGAGATTAATCTGGGAACTATCGATATTGATGATTTTGAGCAAGAGTATATCACCAAAATAGAAGCTGAAATTAAACAGCAATTGACTGAAATTATTCAGCCATCTGGTATGAGTATGGCAATGGATCGAGAAACTGGAGAAACGGGTACAAATGTTTTAGTAGAACATCGAGAAGCAGGCAATGCATCTGGGAGTATGTCAGGTTTGCACAAAACGTTCAAGGGAACTAAGGGAGTTGGGTTTCGTTCCTCAACCCAACCTACAAGGTTGACATACATCCATGCACCTCAATCTCGTCAACCGATTCCTCCTCGTCCTGAAAACGTTCCCCTGAGTCCCCAAACCACAGACCTTGAACGGCTTAGTTACTTCCTGCAAACGGGTACACTCCCGTGGTGGTCAGAAATCTTAAGCAAACAGGCATTGGCAGAATCTTGCGATCGCGTTATCACCACCTCCCCCAATCTAATTAAGCCAATTTTCTGGCAAGTTTTTCAACAGGAAAGACAACTCAAGCGACTAATTTATCAATTCAATGATGAACTATTACTTAAAATAGCCAACTTATTTGTCCCAAGTTTATCGGATTTCATTGCCAATTACAATAGTGATATTTTTGGTATTTTAAAAAGAAATGATTTCATTAAAGTTATTCCCCCAAATGTAATCCGGTTAGAACAATGGCGTGGGATATTTCTCAGTCTGCCTTTTGATAAAACTGTAAACCCAGAAAAGCGCAAAATAACCCAAAAAAGCTTAGGGTATCTTGCCACCCGTTTTCAGCTTAATTATTTGGACTTAGTGAATCAGATGGTGAAAACGGTAGACTCTCTGAAACGAGAAGGGAAAGGCTGCAAAAGTGAACTTCCAGAAATTATCGCAGAAATAGTAGCCTCTTCATTTCCAAAAAACTTGGTTAAAGAAAAAGAAACTCTTGTTAAAGAAGAAAATACTGTTAGAGCATCAGATGTACCACCCCCTTCAGAAACAATTCAAAATTCCATCAATAATTTCAATAATGCCAAGGAAATATACATTAATAACGGTGGATTAGTTTTATTGCATCCCTTTTTCAATCATTTTTTTCAAACAATCGGACTGGTTCAAAAAAAATCCTTTATTAACTCCGCTGCGGCGGAACGAGCCGTGCTATTAATCCAGTATTTAGTGGAAGCTGTAACCGAACTCTCTGAGCCTAGTTTGTCCCTGAATAAAGTTCTTTGTGGAATCGATGTATTAGAACCCGTAGAGGCAAGCTTGGATATCACAGAACAAGAGCAATTAGAATGTGAAACCCTACTCACTGCCGTCATCCAAAATTGGTCAATCTTGAAAAATACATCCATTGCCGGATTCAGGCAAGCTTTTCTACAACGAAAAGGCATCTTGAGAATTCGCGATGGGAACTGGCTGTTACAAGTCGAACCAGAAACCTATGATGTTTTATTGGAACAACTTCCCTGGAACATCAACATTATAAAACTACCGTGGATGAATAATGTTTTATATGTGGAATGGTCATAACTAAACTTTAGACAAAAACCAGATAAATAGGTAGGGCTTGCTGCACAAAGGCAAAACCCTTAGCTATCAACGCTTTCAGCGGTAAAAAACCCAGTTCATCTGCTTGGATTTGTGAGACTCTCCATCAACCCTTCGACTTCGCTCAGGGTTAAAACTCTGGCGAGAGAATCACCGAAAATTTACCCCTGCTCCCAGACGTAGCATGCTACGTCTCTACATTGCTTCCCGGTGCTTGACTGGACATGATATCACTCCTTCATGGCAGAAAATTCTACAGGGTTGTTCGCGGCGATCGCGTGAGGCTCCGGTCATCTGTTGTGTCCAATGTTAAGATAGATTTCCGAGATCATACAAGATTAGCATCG